>JAUWLR010000275.1 GCA_030613615.1 Candidatus Eiseniibacteriota bacterium | reverse complement strand
CGCGATTGAGATTCCGAAGGGGATGACTCTGCAGCACGCGGAGCGGAACGGAGCGCCCGAGCCTGAGCTCGACCGCAGCGCGGCGGATGCCGATACCTACGTGTGGCGCGCCGAGTTCGTCGACCGTCTGGCCCGACCGCTCACCGGGGGGGCGACCGCGTACGCCCCGCACGTCGCGTGGTCGACCTGGGAGAGCTGGGGTGCGCTCGGTGAGGCCGTCGCGGCTTCGGTGAGAGCAGCGGCCTCCGTGAACGAAGCGCTTGCCGACAGCGTCGCGAACCTCATCGAGGACCGTCCGGTCCCGCTCGCCAGGGCAGAGGCCGTGGCGGACTTCATCAACGAGACGACCCGGGCGGTCCGGTACGACGACTCGCACTGGCAGTTCGCGCCGCGAGAGGCCGTCCGGACGTGGAACACGGCCTACGGGCACAGACTGGACAGAGCCGTGCTCGCCTCTGCCCTCTTCGAGGAGGCCGGGTGTGCGGTCACGCCGGCGTACCTGGGCGCGGCGCTCTGCTGGACGGACGACGGGGTGCCGACCCTCGCACGCTTCGACGGACTCCTGCTCCACCTGGACGATATCGGGGCGCTCTATGACCCCCTGAGTGGAGCGCTGCTGCAGGGAAGGGCAGGACTCACGGGCCGCTCGCTCTGGCTGGCCGGACGAGATGACTCACCCGGCCTCGTGGTTGGAGAGGAGATCTCCGCGTGCGAACTGGTACTGTCTGTCGAACCCGGAGAAGAGGAGGGGTGGACCGGGTCCGGGATCCTCGTGACGACGGGTGCGCTCTCCTGCTACGGAGACGTCGCCGGCCTGGCAGGCGAGGCGGGTGGACACCTGTCCCGGGTAGCATCCGCGGCGCTCGCGGGAGCATCGGTCGAGGACCACAGTCTCGCCGTTCTCGAGGACGAGCGAGTCGTTGCCGGCTTCTCGTTCTCCATTGACGACCCCGAACCGGACGACAGCGGAAGAACGCGTTTCGAGCTGGGCGACCCGGTCGGCGGACTGCTGGCGAGCCTGCCACCTGACGTGCACCTCTACGTCGAACACCGTGGCTCACCGGTCATGCTGCCGGACGTGGTCGTGCAGACGCTGACCCTTCGCATCGATGTGGGCGACCTCGAGGTCGTCCGCGTACCGGAGGAGGTGGCGCTCGAGAACGACATCGGCCACTTCCGGCTCACCGTCGAACACGAAGGCAGTGAGATCACGATCACGCGCGAGATCGCGGTGGGTCCGAGCGCTGGTGACGACGCGAGCGACGGAGCTCTGACGATAGGTCCGGCCGCGTGGCCGTCGCTGAGAGCGCTTCTTCTTGAGGAAGCCGACCCGCGGAATCGTACGATACTCCTCAGCTAGAACGATCTGGGACCGCTACACGCGGGCCGTCTCCCGTGGGGGAGGCGGCCCGTTTCCATGGGGCCGGGCGGTGGGGTGAACACAAACGAGGTTAAACCTAACGTGCCATTCGGGAGTCGAAGGTGTAACGACGCGACTGAGCAGCACCGAGTTCGCCTTCGCGTCACTTGACAACAGAACAGCCGCGGTGGCACGTGCAGCGCTCGTGCTCAGTCCCCCCTCATAACGGTCGTCTGTCGCGATCGAACGCGCGTGCCCCGCGGCCTTAAGCAGCAGTCACAGGCGCCATCCCGGGGTTCGCTCTGAACTCCGGACTAACCGG
>JAUWLR010000066.1 GCA_030613615.1 Candidatus Eiseniibacteriota bacterium | reverse complement strand
CCCCGAGGAGATTGAGCAGGGTGGACTTGCCGGAGCCGGACCTCCCGACGACGGAGCCGTACTCACCCTTGGCGCTCTCGAGGGAGACACCCTGGAGCACGGGGATGGGACCGGTTCCCTGCTGCTCCGTCTTGCAGAGGTCGCGCGTGAGAATGAAGGGCGTCACCGTACCTCCGGTAGGAAGCTGCGTAGGGTGTGGCCCGAATCACCAGCGCCGAGGGCGAGTGGCGATTCCGGCTATGGCCAGAAGGATCACGGCGCCAAGAACCGCGGCGGCAAAACTCGGGAGATCCGGACCGATGTCGAAGCCGTGACCGGTCGCGAGCTGCACGACAATGCCGCCTATGAAGGCGCCGACGATCCCGACGATAATGTTGAGGCAACAGCCCTGGTGCCTGCCGGTTATGAGGCTCGCGACCCAACCGGCCAGCGCGCCGAAGACGATCCATGCGAGAAGGCCCATCTCATACTCCTGCGTCTGAGAATGTCTGTACGGCGCCGCGGGCGGAGTCCCCGCCCACCGAGCGCAGATCCGCCCGCATAGTCTACCACATCCGGGATTATGTGTCACACGGCAGGACGGGCGGCGCGGCTGGCGCCCCGGAGATTCCCTCGATGTGGGCCGCACACCAGAGACCCCCGGGGCCGCCGCGCAGTTTCAGTCATCGGGCGTAGGCGCCGTCCTCACTACTGGATGCTCCTATGGGACGCTCGATGAGCGAGACCCTGATGTCGTCACCGGGAACGGACTCGACCCTGACGAACCGCCTCTCGGCCATCCTGTAGAGGAGGAAGAGAGTCAACCCGCAGAGGAACCAGACGCTCACCTCTCCCCCGGGCATGCGATCCGTGAGCTCACGGATCGCGATCATCCAGAAGCCCGACAGGATCCAGTGATCGAGAATCTCCATGAACAGCAACACGAACTGCAGGAAGTGGAGCCCCATCAGAATGACCATCCCCCACCAGAAGGTGCCCTTCCTGCGCTTCTCCGTGAAGCCAGGACGCAGTGTACCCAGGTAGGCGGACAGCGCGAGGAGCCACGGGCCGCACACCACCAACATCATGACGGGGAAGACGGGACCATGAGTGAGAGCTCTCCACTCGGGATGGTCACCTCTGAGTGTCAGCTCAGATCCCGCGGGTACGACGCGCCCGGCGGCATCGACGGCCAGGTAGCGCGCGCTCACTTCCTCGGGAGAGATCTCCTCTCCATAGATGTCCTTCACGGCGCGGCTTATCTGCAGCGCCACGAACTCCCTCGAACTCCCGTGCGGCGTGCTGAACTTCGCGTAGACCACGCCGGAGCGTCCGCTCCAGATCTCACGTGACCAGACCTCGTGCGACTCGCCCCACGCGGATGTGGCCAACGGAGGGTTACCGTCGAGCGCTATTCCCCCGTTGCGAAGCGGGACGGAGACGTAGTAGTGGTCGTCCCGTTCGACGTAGTTGATGAGCTCCCGCCCGCTCTCCGCTCTGTTCGCGACGATCCTCCCCGCTCCGTAACCCAGACCGAGCAACAGGACGAGGTGCAAGTAGATGATGGCGAAGATGAACCTGCGAGATACTGGGATCGGGTCGAACAGATACAGCCTGCGCGGCGGGAGACCACCGAACGCCAGCATCGCATACGAGGTAATAAACAGGAGTGAGAACCGTATCGTGTCGTCGCTCTTCATGACGCTGCCGAACGCCCCCGACATCGTGTAGCCGGCGATCGCCAGAATCGGCACCGCGATCACCGGGGCAAGCAGCTTCTTCGTCGTGCTCCGGTAGATCGTCATCGCCAAGGACCAGATTCGACCGACGTGACCGCGACCTCGCACCACTCCCCAGTCCGGCGCCTGCTCCCTGGACGAAGCCTGCGCCGCCACAGACCTGCCAACGCCGCGCGGAGCCGCAACCTCAAGCGGCGCAACGACCATCGCTCCGGGAAGATCGCGGAGGGTCCGCCAGACGAGCGCTGCCGCCGCCGCCACGGGGACCAGACTCACAACCAGAGGAAGGGCGGCAAGAACGACGATGAGACCGTAGAGAATTCCCATCAGCCCGATGATGCTCCAGACCAGTTTGCGCCCGCTCGGGATCCGCTCGAGAGACGGCGAGACACTCTGACTAATCGCCACTGACAAGAGCGACACGGCAGCGACGCGGAGCGCGAGCGGCGCCACACCAGACGCGAACGCCACCGGGATCTCGTCCACCCAGTGGCCGGCGACCCATCCGAGAACCCAGGGCGCCGACGCCGTAACCGCCAGCACGGCCAGTCCCGAACACGCCACCGCGAGGCCGTGCGCGATCCACAGATCAGACGGGGACACGGGCAGCCCCATATCAAAACGGCTGCACCGCCGCTCCCCCGCGGCGGCACCGAGGTAGACCGCCGTGGGAAGCCAGATGGCCAGCAGCGTGAGAGCGACGTCTGCCATGCTCTTCTCCGCGCCCGCGACCCCCGCCAGCCGCCAGCCCGCGATGACTCCCAGAATCGTGAGCGTGACGGCCGGCCCCACGAACATCCAGCGGCCGATGAACCTCATTGAGGAGTCCCGTCGAAAGAGCAGCGCCCTCATTCCTGACCTCCCACGAGTTCGATGAACATGTCCTCGAGCGCAATGCTGCGACAGGTTGCGCCCGAGGCGCCGAGCTCCGAGGCCAGGCGCGCGCATGCATCGTCAGGTCCCGACGCAAAGACCGCGTGAAGACCGTCCGAACGCTCGCGGACACCCAGGCAGCCCTCGACGGCCCGCACCCGCTCGGTCGTCACGGAATCCTCGCGCGGGATGACCGCGAGCGTGTGTGCCTCACGAAGCGCGTCCAGCGCGTCGTCGATAAGCACGGTGCCGCCGTGCAGCATGACAACCCTACCTGCCATGCGTTCGATGTCCTGCATGTAGTGCGACGAGAACAGGATGGTCGTGCCTTCCTCATTGAGGAGCTTGATCGACGTCTCCAGGAACTCCCTCCGGGCGGCCGGGTCGAGCCCGCCGGCGGGCTCGTCCAGAATGAGCAGCTCAGGGCGATGCGACACGGCGCAGAGAAGCGCCACCTGTCGGGCCTGCCCCTTGCTCAGATCCCTGATCCGCGCGCGAGGTGAGAGCTCAAAGCGGTTCGCCAGCTCGCCGTACATCTCGTCGTCCCACGTGGGGAAGAGACCCCGGTGTGTGTCTACGACCTCGGCAACCGTGAGGAACGGAGGCAGTATCTGGTCCTCCGACACGTAGCCCACGCGCCGCTTGACCTCGAGCGGCTCCGCGCGCGGGTCGAGCCCGAAGACCCGTGCGGACCCACGCTGCGGCTCCAGCATGCCCATCGCGATCCGGATCAACGTAGTCTTGCCCGCACCGTTCTTGCCCAGAAGCCCGACTACCTCACCCTTCCGAATCGAGAAGCTGACGCCCGCCAGAACGTCCGCATCTCGCTCATAGGCTCTGTGTACGCCTTCAAACACAAGCACGCTCATTGGGAATCCTCCTCGATCGCCTTCGCCCGCGACTTCGCTACGAGCGCGTTGACCAGCGACCAACCTCATCGATTCACCCAGCCTGCGATGTCATCAATGACAGTTTGAGCTACATTGCCGGGTTGGCTGTATTCCGTGGGAGTGGATTTGCCAGTGCCTGCAATGAAGAGATGATTGAGTTCCGGGTAAGCCTTGAAGGACACGCCCTCCTGTCCGGCAAGCCCTTCTTTCCAGCCGTTGAAGTCGCTCATTGTGATCTGGTAGTCGCGCTCTCCCTGACAGAACAGCATCGGAATCGTCAGCTCACTGGCCGTCTCTACGGGGTCGTAGTCCATCAAGTCCGCCCAGTAGGCCATCGAGCATCCAAGGACGATTTCGCCTTCGCTCATATCAAGCTCTCGTATTGTCCTTAGCTGCGCGTGGATCTCCTCCAGTTTCTTCGCCTCGGTCTCGTCGATCTCCCCATCCAGGGAGACCAGGTACTCGGCCTGCTCCGCCGCCTTCTCTATGTAGAAACCCACCGGGCAGCCGGCAAGGAGAACGAGTCCGGCAAGTCCTTCCGCCTGAGCCGCTATGCGAGGAGCCATCACCGCTCCCAAGCTGTGGCCGACGACGAAGACCCTGTCAGAGTCGATCCCCTCGGTCTTCTTGAGCAACTCGACCGCCGCCAGGGCATCGCTCACCACCTCGTCGTCCACGGTGAATGTGTCCATGAGCCCGGCGATCCTGGTGGGATGTTGCTTGGTGCGCTTCTCATAGCGGAGCACGGCGACTCCCTGAGTGGCAAGTCCCCAGGCAAGGTCTTTGAACGGCTTGTTTGGACCGATGGTCTCGTCTCTGTCATTTGGCCCCGAGCCGTGTACCAGAACAACGGCAGGGAAAGGTCCTTCTCCTTTGGGGATGCTCAGAGTCGCCGGCAATTCCCACTCGCCAGTGCCGACCGTGCACTCTCTCTCGTCGAACGACTCTGGTGTTGCATATGCCGGCGCTCGGTATTCCAGTCGTCCCTCGGCGGGGGGGACGAACTGAAGGCCGGCTATGCTCGCTTCCTTGTCGAAGACCACTCTGATTCCAAGAGACTTGTTGCCGAATTCACAGGTGACGATGACGGCCTTGTACCCAGCCAACTCAACAGGCGTGGTCCTGACCACCTTCTCGAATCTGCCAGCCTCTTCAGCCGAGGTTAGACCGTCCCACATTGCTTCGAGGCCCTCCGGGGTAAGAGCCGCCGTCATCTCGGCACTGAAGGAGCCAACTGCCTTCTCGAACTCGCTGTCGCTGAGCAATGAGACGAAATCCCGGGCGATGGTCTCCAGGGAAACCGCAGATTCGAAGGCGCCGCCAACCAGAGGGCAAGTCAACAGAACCAGAATCAACACACAGGGAACTGCCAGCTTCTTCATTGTCTTTCCTCCTCAGCTCTCTTGCGCATCGTTATCCTCCGTGCTCGTGCCGCCGGGTATCTCTCCCAGCATCTCCTCAAAGAGCCTGACTGCCTCTCCGGCATCCACGTCAAGCTGCCTCACTGCGATCACGGTGCCCGCGAGGCTCTGGCGCACCTGCTCCATCCGCTGGTCCTGAAGCTCGGCGGCCTTCATCGCCTTGACGACGAGCGGGCGTCCGGGTCTTCTCTCGATGATGTCGTCGCGTTCGAGGAAGCTGTACGCCTTGCTGATGGTCATGGGATTGACGCCAAGCTCCGCGGACAGTGTCCGGGTCGACGGAAGCTCGTCGCCAGGCCCGAGTACGCCGCTGGCAATGTGAAACCTGATCTGGTCCATCAGCTGACGGTAGACCGGAACCCCGCTGTGTGAATCGACGACGATCAGCATGTCCGATTCCCTCTGCCTAGAAGAGTCCTGACTCGGTTGCGAGTCGATTGGTCCGCGCGGTGATCACGGCGGCCACGATGCTCACAATGGGTATCCCCCATCGCGCGGCATCTCGTACGTCCAGAGCCACACTGAAGACCTCGAATCCCGAGCGCGCGACCGAGCCAGCATCGACGGGGCTCGAACCGCTGGACTTCACACCCCAACCGGGCAGCGAGACCGTACCGCGAATCGCACCGGCGTCGAGACCGACCGTCAGGCGCACGCCCACGTCGATGCAGCATCCCGCACCCGACCACGCCACCGCCTCAGCACGCGCCCAACCTGCGCCCGGCATGGTCATTGCCAGGACGAGCGCCGTCGTGATGGCCGTCAGGCAATGTCGTCTCATGGTCCTTCCTCCTGCGGTTCGGAACTCACGACCCGGTTCCCGCGCCCGTGCTGCCTTTTGCGCCACAGGGACCATTCTAAACTGTCTTAGTGTATATGTCAAGTAATACGGTGAGAATAATGGGGGAGAGGCGACAAGTCGTTGTGGCACGGTGTGTTAGGCAGATGAGACTTCTTGGAAGCGTGTATCACTGTCGAGAAAGCAACCTGAGAAACAACGGAGGAGTCCCCTGCTGGAACCACCGGGCCGCACCACGAAGACGGGGCGAGCCTGAAGGCCCGCCCCGCCACGTCATCGGTCGTATGGGAACCGCTCGTCCACTCCCCTACTCCAGACTGCCTACCTCGGCCTCGACCGCCTCGAGGATCTCGCAGGACCTCACGACCTCCTGCATGGCCGTGTGGTCGGAGTACAGCGGACGGTCCTCAGCAAGGTGGGCGACGTGCTTCCGGACGACCTCGTGAGCCTTCCGGACACCCTTGCCGGGAGTGAAGTCGCGGAAGTCGAGCGCCTGCGTCGCCGCCATGAACTCGATCCCGAGAACGCCGTACGCGTTGTCCATGATCTGCCCGTTCTTGATGGCGGTGTTCATGGCCATCGAAACGAAGTCCTCCTGATCGGCGGCCGCGGGAATCGACGCAATGCTCGCCGGAGCCGAGAGCATCCGCTGCTCGACGATAAGCGTGCAAGCGGTGTACTGGCTCAGCATCATCCCCGACATCATGCCCGCGCCCTTCGTCAGGAAGGGGGGCAGACCGATGGAGAGCGCCGGGTTGGTCAGTCTGTTCAAGCGCCTCTCCGAGAGGACGCTGACCATCGTTATCGCCGTGCCGGCCATGTCCATGGGCAGGCCGACCGGCGAGCCCTGGAAGTTCGCGCCCGTGAGCGTCAGCTTGTGCTCCGGGAAGAAGATGGGATTATCACCGACGCCGTTGAGCTCGATCTCGACCTGGCTCTTCGCGTACGCGATGGCGTCGTGCGCCGCCCCGATCACCTGAGGCGTGGAGCGCATCGAATAGGCGTCCTGCACCTTGACCTTCATCTTGCCCGAGACGAGGTCGCTGCCCTCGATGCAGGTCCGGAGCGCCTTCGCCGTCCGCTGCGCGCCCGCGAAGCCCCGCACCTCGTGCAGGAGCGCACTGTACGGCTTCATGTTGGCGTAGAGCGCCTCGAGCGTCATGGCGCACGCGATCTCGGCCTGCTTGAGCCAGCGGTTCATGTCGTAGACGTGGATAGCGCTCATGGCAGTCAGGAGGTTCGAGCCATTGATCGTGGACAGTCCGTCCCTCGCCTTGAGACCGGGCACCGGGATGCCCGCCTTGTCGAGAGCCTCACGACCGGACATGAGCTCGCCCTCGAAGAACGCCTCGCCCTCGCCCATCATGAGGAGCGCAATCTGCGACATCGGTGCGAGGTCGCCGGACGCGCCCACCGACCCCTTCTGGCAGACCGCGGGAGTCACGCCCTTGTTCAGCATCGCGGCGAGCGTCTCGACAATCTCCGGACGACACCCGGACTTGCCCTGCACGAGCACGTTGATACGCCCCGCCATGGCGCCGCGCACGTACTCGATCGGCGCGAGGTCGCCTATGCCGGCGGCGTGGTTGTAGATGAGGTACTTCTGAAACTGCTCGGTCTGATCATCGTCGAGGACTACCTCGGAGAACTCCCCGATTCCCGTGTTGACCCCGTACATGATCTCCTTGGCGACGATCTTCTCCTCCAACATCGCCCGGCAAACCTTGATTCGCTCCCACGCCTCCGGCGGAACCTCGACTTTCTCCCCGCGTCGCGCGACGCGAACCAGCTTCTCGACAGTCAAACCCTTGCCGTTCAGGACTATGGCCATGCCTCTCTCCTCGCGTGCTGGGATGTTCAATCACAACCCGATGTTCAGTCACAATCCGGGAAACCCGACAATGATAGCAGGGAACGACCCGCGAGTGAAGGCCGCAAGCGACCCCCCAAGACGGTGTCCATCCGGGGGGTCGGTAGGTCGTCTCCCAAAGAGGCGCCCGCGGCGAGCGCTGCCCGGGCGCCTTTGAGGACTCTACTCAGCGAGGTAGTACAGGAAGTGAACGAGCGCCTCGATGCCCCTTTCCCAGGTGGGCAGATGGAGCTTCTCGTTCGGGCCGTGCATCTGGGAGTCCGGCAGGGCGAACCCGGTGAGAACCGAGTCCAGTCCGAGAACCTTCTGCAGCTGGCCCACGGCCGCGATGCTGCCGCCGCTCCTGCAGAACAGCGGCTCCTTGCCCCACACCTCGACCATCGCCTTCGACAAGGCACGGACGCCCGGGGTGTTCCTGTCGGTCAGCGACGCGGGGAAGCCCTCGTACGACTGCACTTCCCAGCTGACCGTGGACGGGATGCTTTCCTTGAGGTACTTCATCATCCCCTCGTGCACTTCATTGGGGTCCTGGTCGGGAACGAGCCGCACGGTGACGATGGCGTTGGCCTCCGCCGGTATCGCCGATTTCGGACTCCCCGCAAGAATGTGGATCACGTCGACCGCGGGCCGCGCGCCTTCGCGCTCGACAGGCGTGAACCCCGGCTCGCCCCAGAGTTTGCTGACACCTGACTGCTCCAGATAGGAAGCCTCATCCCGGGGAAGAGCGGCCATCTCGGCGCGCTCCTCCGCAGTCAGTTCACGCACCCTGTCGTAGAAACCGTCGAGCATCACGCGCCCGTCCGCGTCGTGCAGGCCGGCTATCATGTGCGAGAGCGCGTGGATGGGATTGTGGACGACTCCGCCGTAGCTCCCGGAATGGAGGTCGCGCGCCGGTCCGTAGACGCGGAGCTTGCAGACGTACATGCCTCGCAGACCGTAGTAGATGGTGGGCGTCTCCGGACCGAGCATGCCCGCGTCCGGGTTCAGAACGAAATCGCCCGTCAGAAGATCGCGGTGGTCTTCAAGAAGGCCCGCGAAGCTCGGCGAGCCCAGCTCCTCTTCGCCCTCTATCACGAACTTGACATTAACCGGCAGGGAACCCGCTCTCATGACGGCCTGAACCGCTGCGACGCAGGCCATGATCTGACCCTTGTTGTCTGCCGAACCCCTCGCGTAGAGGTTGTCGCCGCGCACGACCGGCCTGTAGGGATCGGAGTCCCAGTCGCCCAGCGGAGCCGCGGACTGGACGTCGTAGTGCCCGTACATGAGCACGGTCGGGGCGGACGGTCCGGCGGACAGCGTCTCGCCGTAGACCGCCGGGTGGCCGGCGGTGGGGAGCACTTCGACGCGGCTCAGCCCCAGAGTTCTGAAGCGCTCGGAAAGCCATTCGGTCGCGCGCTTGATGTCATCGTGACCCTTGGGATTGCTGGAGACCGACGGAATGCTCAGGAACTCGCGTAGTTCCCCAAGCACCTCGTCTCTTGCCTTGCGCGCGTGATCCAGCGCAACGGCGGGGGATTCCGACATGTGTGACCCTCCTCTTGACGGTGAACGACGAAGGAGTATAGCACGAAGGCATCGGCGGTTCAGCCCTGTTTCAGGCCCGGCCCGCTCCACGCGAATCGCTCGAGATCGACCCGCCCCCGCTCATCGAAGGCGACACCCTCCGATGCGAGCATGCCGCGCTGGACCTCGTGGCCGTCGCTGCCGGATCTCAGGCTGATCGTACCTTTGCTGTTGATGACGCGGTGCCAGGGCACGTCGCTCCCGGGGGGGATCGAGGCCATCGCGTAGCCCACCATTCGTGGCGTGCACCCACCGGCGAAAGCGGCGATCTGCCCGTACGTCGCCACGCGGCCCGAGGGTATCAGGCGCACGATTCTATGGATCCTCTCGTGGATTCCGGTGGAACGTGCCGGGCCCCCGTGCGAGCGCTCCGGTATCTTCGGCTCCTCGAGCCGCCGTCCCATACTGACCCGGTCTTCTGCCACATATCCCAGGCTCTCGTAGAAGCGAACGGCGTCACGGTTGGCGCCTCGGACCTGGAGGTTCAGCTTGGGACACCCCACGCCGGCGAGGTCGCGCTCGACCCTCCGCATGAGCGCCGCGCCGATCCCCCGCCTTCTGTGTCCGGGGTCCACCGCCACGTAGTAGACCCACCCGCGGTGCCCGTCGTAGCCGGCCACGGCGGTACCGACGATCTCGCCGCCGTCCGTCGCCCCCACGAAGAACTCACGCTGGACCTCGAGCTTGCGGGCGATGTCCGCCGCGGGCTCGTTCCACGGCGGACCGTCGGGGAAAGCCACTCGCCACAACTCGACGACCGCCGGCAGATCCTCATCTCTGTAGGGTCGAATCTCCACGCGCATCCCTCTTCGGCTTCCTGCCGAAGTAGAACACACCCGTATCAATGGGGCAGCCGTAGATCGTGAAGAACCCGAGGGCCGTTTCCTCGAAGTCCCGCATCCAGATCCGGAGCCCCGATGGAGTCACCCGCCAGAAGTCGCTGGGCGAAGCGTGGTAGGGCTGATTGAACGGTACTTCGACCCAGATCCTGCCGCCGGGACGGAGCACTCGCTTGAGCTCACCGATGGCCTGTTCGGGGAGCTCCACATGCTCGAGAACGGCATTGCAGACCACTACGTCAAAAGACTCGTCCGCAAACTGAAGGTCTTGGACGTCGTAGTGGAAATCGATGAGGTCCGATTCGTCGTAGAGGTCGACGCTGACCCAGTGTGGCGCCAGCTTGGCGTCTCGCACACCGATCTGCAGACACGCAAGCCCCATGCTCTCATCGATGAGCTGCCGGTAGAGCTTGTGCCGGGCGTCCGAGGCGTCGCCCAAGCGGCGGGCGGCTCTACGATACAGGATGTAGAAGAGAGGGGTCGGCAGCGTGCGGCGGATGGCCTGCTTGACCAAACGGTGCATTGCTTGCTCCTCCATGGTGCGGCCGGAACCGCGGAGTCAGGTGCACGCCTGTCTGTCCGTGAATGTGCTCGCAAACTCCACGAACCGGTAGGCGTCGGCGAAGTTGCTTGCGATACCGAACGAGACGCGCACTGCGCCGGTGCTCTTGCCGTCTATGCAGTGGCGGAAATCGTCCAGCGTCAGCCTCTGCTGGGGCTGGGCGAAGCACGTCTTCAGCTCGCCCTCGGAGCTGCCGAGCGTCAGCTCTCCGCCCCCGGGATTGCAGAAGCACCCGGTCCTGAGGGAGATGGTGACGCGGGCGGCCTCTTCCTCGACGACGCGATGGTCGAAGAACTGAGAGTCCGGATCGTAGAAGTTCATCGTCACCGTGCCGCCCCGCATGTGCGTGTCGAGCGGACCATAGATGTGAAGCACCGGCCGGCCGTTGCCGTGATGGAGGCCGTGAAGGCGGCCGAGCAGCCAGGCAGTCAGGCAGCGGACTCTCTCATGGATGACATCCAATCCCACCGATGTGAGATGGTCCAGACCAATCGCGACGGCAGGGAGCGACAGGTAGTTCAGCGTGCCGTCCTCGAATGCCGCTTCGCTGTCGTGGAGGTAGTGCTTGTCGCCCTGCACCGATGCGACGGTTATCGTCCCCCCGGCGAACCAGGGACGCTTGAGCTTCGCGAGCGCGTCCCTCCTCGCGAGCAGACAGCCCACCCCGGTCGGGTAGCCGAACATCTTGTAGAATGAGATGGGGACGAAGTCCGGCTTCCAGCGACCGAGGTCCAGATGGTTGGTCGCAACGAAGGCGGCGGCGTCCAGAATGACGTCCCAGCCACGTTCTTGAGCCGTCTCTATCCACTCGAGCGGGTGCTGCACACCGGAGAAGTTCGACTGTGCGGGGTAGGCAAAGAGCCCGTTCGCGGCGCCCCCCGGGAGCTCGTCCAGCATGCGCAGAAGCTCGCTCTCATCGACGCGTGTCTCGGGAAGCACGAGCGGTACGTAGGTTGTCGCGACGCCCCGGGTCCGCGCGTACTCGCGGATGCCGTTGACCGAGTTGTGGTTGTCAAACGTCAACAGGAAGTGATCGCCCTCACTGAAGGGATAGGCCTCACCGATCAGCTTCAGGGCGCCGCTGGCGTTCGGGGTGAAGATGACGACGTACTCGTCGGGAGAGGCGTTGAAGAAGACGAGGACCCTGCGTCGCGCCTCCTCCGCCATCTGAGTCATGGCCGACGACGTCGGATTGAGCGAGTGGGGATTCCCGAGAACGCGGTTCTTGAGGAGCGACGTGTGCCAGCGAAGCTGGCTCTCCGCATAGAGACTCCCACCGGTGTAGTCGAGATAGATGTGCCCCTTGGCATCGAGGCGCGTGTACTCGGCCGCGCGCAGATCGTCGATCACTCCCGTCTCCGCGTATGAGGTATGCTCCTCGAGGAACAGGGCGAACTCCTCGTCCAAGGCCTGAAGTGCCGGGCTGTGCTGTTCTGCTGCCGACATCACACGTCCTCTCACTTCTGTACCCCGGTTCTCGCAGCGGCGCCTTGGAATGCGGATGAGTGCGGAGCCGTTGCTTCTGCGTCCGACTCGGGCCGGCGCAACGCCCGCCCGAGCCGGGAGTATACCATATCCGGGCTCCCGGGCGCCGTTTACTCCTCGAGCCCGAGGCTGACCGGCGACATGTGCGACGGGTACTCGACGACGTACTCGATCGAGATCTCCCGTTTCTCTCCGTGCTCCATCTGTAGCTCCCACGTGAGCAGGCCCTCGTCGGTCTGCTCAGAAGGCTCAGGAACGAACTCGAGCTTGTCGATCTTGACCTCTCTCATGGTGGAGACCGGCACACGGTCCGCGATCCGAAGCTCGGTGGTCCCCCGTCGGAAGCTCTCCACCGATATCAGGTACGTGTACCTCACCTTCGCGGTCTTGCTCTTCGCCTTCGAGATGGTCTCCTTCTTCTTCATGATGTGCTCGACCTTCACGTTCTGGTCGACACCGAGGTACATCTCGAACTCTTCGCCTGCGGCGACCGCCTCCATGCGGTCCTGCCCGACGAAGTTGGACACCTTCGCACTGCCGCCCTCTGGTACCGTCTCGACGTACACCTCGGCCGCGCCCGGGAGAAGCGGGATGGCAAGCGGATTCGTGAGCGTCCCCTTCACGAAGACGTGCTCCGAGAGGCGCGGGACGGCCTGGAGGATGAAGCGACCCGGTATCCGCTCTCTCACGACGAGAGAACGCCTCGGCTCCGCGCCCGTCTCGAGGTCGATGGGCTTGGGGATCACGAGGTTCGCCGCGAACTCGGAGCCGAGCAGCTCGGCCCCGACGTGCAGGACAGCAAGTGGGTCTACGTAGTACTCCACCTCGCTCGCCCTGCCCCCGCGGACATGGAGCTCGCCCTCGACGACGACGCCGGGCTGCGTCGCCACGGCCTCAGCAACGGTGGCGGTGCGCATGGCGCGAACCTTGACCTCATCCGCCATGAGTTCCGCGGGATCCAGCGCGAAGTCCACGCGCTCCACCCGGCCGACAGAGACCCGGACGCGCGACTTCTTGGCGGCTCGGTACCCCATATACGAGGCCTGCAGCGTGTGCGAGCCGGCGGGCACGTCGGAGATGACGTACACGCCGTCCACGTTCGATATCGATCCGCTGGCTGTGCCCAGTACGGACACGTTCGCGTAGGGCAGCGACCTTCCAGT
>JAUWLR010000050.1 GCA_030613615.1 Candidatus Eiseniibacteriota bacterium | reverse complement strand
CGATCGGTTGAACCGAGAAGGCGTGGTCTCCCCGAAGGGGAAGGGCTGGGCTCTCTCCTCGAGCCGCGTGATCCTCATGAACCCGGGCTACATCGGGCGTGTGGTCTGGAACCGGCGGAGCAGGGGGAAGTTCCACCGCATCGCTGACCGCCGGGAGGTCGAGAGGGACGGCTGCGGAAAGCGACGCGTCGAGTGGAACGCGCGCGAGGACTGGCTCGTCTACGAGAACGCGCACGAGCCCCTAGTCGAGCGGGAGACCTTCGAGCGGGCGCAGCGCATCATGAAGGAGCGCGGCGACAAGGCCTGCGCGACAGGCTTCTTGACCGGGAAGGCCAAGGTCTCGCCATACCTCCTGTCCGGCCTCATCAAGTGCGGGGCCTGTGGTGGCTCGATGCACGGCCGCACCGCCAAGAAGGGGAAGCGCCGGAACGATGGGAGCCGCGTCAGGACCTCGTACTACGTATGCGGCGCTGCCATCACGAAAGGCAAGGCCGTCTGCCAGCCTATCCAGTTCGTGCAGAAGCCGCTGGACGAACTCGTCATGGAACAAGTGGGGAAGCGGATGGCCGCTTTCCTCGGGGAGAACGGTCGGTCCATACTCCGTGAGCTCGTCGAGAAGGAGCTCGTGTCCGAGACCCGCGACGTGGGGCCAGAGATGCGCCTCCTGAGAACCCGCCTCAGTGAGATCACGACGAAGATCGACTCGGTGATCGACCTTGCTGCATCTTCTCCCGAGCACAGGGACCTCTTGAACGACCGCCTTGGGCGGCTCCGCCACGAGCGACGAGAGGCCGAGAGTCGTCTCCGGGAGCTGGACGTGGTCACGGTACGCGCCATCGACCCCGAGGCCGTCGTCGACACGATTCTCGAGGGCCTCACAGACGCGAGCCGGCTCTTCGAGCACGGAACGATGGAAGAACGGAAGCGGGTGATCCGGGCGTTTGTCGAGAGGCTTACGGTTGATGGGTCATCTCGGAGCGGGGAGCTCCGGATAAAGAGACTCCCAGTGCCAGAATCGCGCAGCACTGGGAGTTCTTTCGATATGGTAGCGGGGGCCCGATTCGACCCTGCGACCTCCAGCCCCGAGAAGTGAGGTGTCCACCAGACAGCCAGTCCACTACATGCCGGGCTCGGTCTCGGGCACGGGCAACCGCACGAAGAAGGTCGTTCCCTTCCCGACTTCGCGCTCTACGCGAATCGAGCCGTGATGCCGCTCGACGATTCCGTACGCGATGGAGAGGCCCAGGCCGGTGCCGCGCCCGATTTCCTTCGTCGTGTAGAACGGCTCGAATATCTTGTCTATCTTGTCCGCCGGGATTCCCGGGCCCGTGTCCCGGATCTCTATTTCCACGACCGTCGCATCTTTGACCAGTCTGGTGACGGCCGTCAGCGTGCCGGACCCGTCCATTGCCTGGGCCGCGTTCAAGATGAGGTTCATGAAGACCTCCTGCATCTGGCCGACGTCGACCTCAACGAGCGGGATGCTCGGACTCTGGTCCTTCTCGATCGAGATGTTGTGGAAGATAGACTGCCGTTCCAGGAGAGCGATCACCTCGTTCAGCACGTGGTTGATGTTGGACTGCGTTCGTTCCGGCTTCGTCTGCCTCGCGAAGTCCAAGAGCCCCTTCACAATGGCCTTGCAGCGGTCGGCCTCGCGGGCGATCTTGTTCACGTTCTCGCGGTTCTCGGCCTTGATCAGATCTTCCTTCAGCATGTGGGCGTACATCACGATCCCGCCGAGGGGGTTGTTGATCTCGTGCGCGATCCCCGCGGCCAGCTGACCGAGCGTCGCGAGTTTCTTGCTCTCTGTGATCTTCCTGGCCGTCTCCTGGAGCCTCTCGTCGCGTTCGGCGATCGACTGCGCCATGAAGTTGAAGGTCTCAGCCAGCTCCACCAGTTCGCCTGCAGCGTTCGGGTTCACCTCTACGCGGGCGTCCATGCGCCCCTGCGCCAGGTCCCGTGACGCGCTCGCCATGCCGCGGATGGGGCGGACTATCCCCGTGGAGAGGACGCTCGCGACGATGAGTGCCGCGGCCATGCCCGCGATGCTGACGATCGCGAACGTCCACACCGTGCGCGTCCGCATGGCGTCGAAGCCACCTGCCAGCACCCCGACGTACAGGATGCCGACGACGTGTTCGTCCAGGGCCCGGATGGGTCCGTAGGCGGTGATGTACCAGTCGTCGACGACGAAGGCCCGCGCGCTCCAGCGCCCGCCCTTGGTGACGACTTGGTCGTAGACCTCTTCCGAAACGCGGGTCCCGACGGCTCTGTCACCGCTCCTGGCGAGGACGTTGGTCGCTATCCTGACATCGTCCTGGAATATGGTGGCCGTGCCGATGTCCTTGCCCTGCCAGGTTTCGCCCGCGTACGCCGTCTCCTTGACGCTGTCGACGATGTCCTCGCCGCGGTTCAGCAGCACGCCGCCGTACACCACGCCGATGAGCTCGCCGCCCGCCATGATGGGCGCGGCGGCCTTCAGCATCATGCCGTGCGCGAGGACGTTCAGGTCGGACGGCCTCGCGTGCGGGGTCTCCAGAACCTCCATCTGCGCCCGGTCGGCCAGCTCGGGCGCCTCGAGCGCGAGCATATCACCCGGTATCACTACAGTGCCGGCGATGGACGCGCGGTTCTCGATGACGTGGCGGACGGCGTGGTCTGCCGACTGGTCGTCGCCATGCTCCCTCGACGGCGCTGCCCTCCCGAGCACGACTCCGTTCGCATCGGTGACCGCGAGCACGTCGAGGTCGCCCAGCTGCCTGCGGTGGGCGAGATGCGTGGACAGGTTCCGCCGCCTTCCGTCCGAAACCGCGCCGATGATGTCCGGCTCGCGCGCGACGAACTCGATCTGTGTCTGGATCTCGCTGAGGTGGGTGTTGTAGACGAGGAACGCGGTGTTGAGATCGTGCTCAACACCGCGCTGGACCTGGGTAACGATGCTGTCACCGAACAGGCGCGTCCCGATGATGGTGGAGCCTACACCCATGATCAGCACGACGACGGCGATGCTCGCGGCGAGTCTCGTCTTGAGCGTGAGGACCATGATTCAGAGCTCCGGCGGAAGAGCCAACCTGGGATCAGCGGCCGTGTGAGAAGGACCGGGCGAGAGAGCTCGCGCGATAAGCCCCTACCACTCGCCCGTACGAAGATACTCGTCCATGGCTCGCGCGGCCTTCTTGCCCGCGCCCATCGCCAGGATCACCGTCGCGGCACCGGTTACGATGTCGCCGCCCGCGAAGATACCCTTCATGTTCGTCTTCCCGTTCTCCTCGTCGGCGACGAT
This sequence comes from Candidatus Eiseniibacteriota bacterium, assembly GCA_030613615.1. Classification (GTDB taxonomy): domain Bacteria; phylum Joyebacterota; class Joyebacteria; order Joyebacterales; family Joyebacteraceae; genus JALGZG01. The sequence goes on along the minus strand of JAUWLR010000050.1, from coordinate 12,704 downwards.
GTTGCCCCACTTCGTCAGCTCGAGCTCCGGCGTCGCGCTCGTCAGAAGCGGGTTCGGTCCCTGTCCGATGGCGGAGACGACCACGTCGACGTCCAGCGTGTGCTCGGTGCCCTCTATGGGAACGGGCCTGCGCCTTCCGGAATCGTCCGGCTCGCCGAGCTCCATCTTGAGAAGCTCGAGCTGCCTGGCCCACCCCTCCTCGTCACCGATGATACGCGTGGGGTTGTGGAGCGTGTGGAGGATCACGCCTTCCTCGACCGCGTTCTCGATCTCCTCGTTCCGGGCGGGCATCTCAGCTTCGGACCGGCGGTAGACGATGTACACTTTCTCCGCCCCCAGCCTCACGGCGCACCGTGCCGAGTCCATGGCGACATTCCCGCCACCGACTACCGCGACGTTCTTGCCGATGCGGATCGGCGTGTCGTACTCGGGGAAGAGATACGCCTTCATCAGATTGGTCCGAGTGAGGAACTCGTTCGCCGAGTAGACGCCGTTCAGGTTCTCTCCCGGTATGCCGAGGAAGTAGGGGAGGCCCGCGCCCGTTGCGACGAAGATCGCTCCGTACCCGTCCTCGAGGAGTGAGCTGAGCGTTCCCAGCTGCCCGACGACGTAGCTGGTCCTGAACTTGACCCCGAGCTTCATCACGTAGTCGCACTCCACCTGCACGATGGACTTGGGCAGTCTGAACTCGGGGATGCCGTAGACCAGCACGCCACCGGGCTTGTGCAATGCCTCGAAGATCGTCACATCGTGCCCGAGCTTGGCCATCTCCCCGGCCACCGTGAGTCCGGCCGGGCCGGCGCCTACAACAGCCACCTTGTGGCCCGTGGGCGCCGCGATGACGGGCGCCCGTATCTCACCCTGCTTGAGTTCGTAGTCGGCGGCGAAACGCTCGAGCCTGCCGATTGCGATCGGCTGGCCCTTTTTAGAGAGCACGCACTCGATCTCGCACTGCTCTTCCTGCGGGCAGACCCTCCCGCAGATGCCCGGCAGGCTATTCTTCTCCTTGATCTTGCGAGCGGCCCCCAGGAAGTCCCCGACCTGCAGCAGCTTGATGAACGCGGGGATGTCTATTTCGACGGGACATCCGGCCACGCAGGGCGCCTTCTTGCACTGCAGGCACCGAAGCGCCTCCTCCTGCGCCATCTCGCGTGTGTATCCCAGAGCGACCTCGTCGAAGTTGTTGGCCCTGGCGCGGTGGTCCTGCTTTGGCATGGGGATGCGCGCCTCTGCCTTCTCCACGTCCGCGCCCTCGGCGGCCAGCATGCACTCGTGGTGCCAGAGCGCCCTGTACTCCTCTCGCTGGTACATCACCTGCCGCTTCAAGAGCTCGTCGAAGTCGACGAGGTGACCGTCGAACTCGGGCCCGTCCACGCACGCGAATTTGGTCTCTTCTCCCACGTGCACGCGGCAACACCCGCACATGCCCGTTCCGTCGATCATGACGGAGTTCAGGCTGACGATCGTTGGGGTCTGCCTCTCCCTGGTGGCGTTCGAGACCGCCCGCATCATGACGACCGGACCTATCGCTACGACCCGGTCGATCCTCTCATCATTCTCATAGAGCTGCTTGAGCGCGTCGGTGACGAAACCGTGCAGTCCTTTCGAGCCATCGTCGGTCGTCACGAGGAGCTCATCCGAAAAGGCCTTCATCTCGTTCTCGAGGATGAGGAGGTTCTCTGATCGGGCGCCGATGATCGAGATGAGTTTGTTGCCAGCGTTCTTAAGGGCCTTGACTATGGGGAAGACCGGCGCCACGCCGATGCCGCCGCCGATGCATACGACGGTGCCGAAGTTCTCTATCTCGCTCTTCACGCCGAGCGGACCGACGACATCGAGCATGCGTTGCCCGACGCCGAAGCCCGCCATCTTCTTCGTCGAGGCGCCGACGGCCTGGAAGATGACCGTGATGAGCCCGGTCTCTCTGTCGAAGTCCGCGACCGTCAAAGGGATCCTCTCCGCGTAGTCGTCCGCTCGCAGGACGACGAACTGCCCGGGCGATACGGCAGCCGCGATCTCTGGGCAGTAGAGCTTCCAGAACTTGACGTCAGCAGAGAGGTCGCGCGACTCGACGATCTCGTTTTGTGTCCACACCGCCTGCTCGGTCGCTTCAGGTGTCACGTTGTGTCTCCCGGGTGGCTTCTCGCGCGGTGTCTAGGACAGCTCGTCCGCGCCCTCAGCGTCCTTGATGAGCTTCGCTACCTTCTCGAGGAGCAGGTCGGGCTCGATCGGCTTGTCTGCAAAATCGTCGGTCTTCATCCAGTAGCCGTCGCTCTCCATGGAGAACTTGAACCCCGTGGCTTCTCCCACCGCCGTGAGCAAGAGGATGGGGATACTCTTGTAGACAGGATGCGTCTTGAGCTTCTTGGCGAGGGTGAATCCGGAGTCGTGCCGCTCCATCATCAGATCGAGCACGATGGCGTCCGGATGTCCGTACTCCACTTTGGTGAACCCCTCTTCGGCGTTGAACGCCGCCTCCACCTCGTAGCCCCCCGACACCAGGACGGCGGAGTTCAGCTTCACGAAATTGATGTTGTCGTCGATGATGAGGACCTTCTTCTTCTCACCCACGTTTCTCTATCTCCCTCCACGCGCCGGCGGCCACTGCGAGGTTGTCCCGCTCGACCGGTGGACGTCAGCTCAGGATCTCATTGATCTTCCGCAGGAGCTCCTCCGGACTGGCCTCCTTGTCCAGGAAGGCATCGGCGTGCATGAGTTCGCGCTCCGAATCGTCCTTAGGTTTGAAGTCCATCCCCGTTTCCTCGCCGATCGCGGTCATGAGTATGATCGGCATGTCGGGATGCTTCTCCTTTATGGACTTGCTTGCGTTGAAGCCGGAGTCGAAGTGCTCCATCATGACGTCGAGGACAACAAGATCAGGCGAGAACTCCTCAATGGCGCCGAGCACCTCGCCCGCGCTGTAGACCGCTGAGATCTTGAGCCCCTTGTTCTTCAGGAACAGTGAGTAGAGTTTGACGAACGCGATATCGTCATCCACGATGAGGACGTGTTTCCCTGCCAACTCTTCCTCCCCCTAGTGATTCGCCACCTTCTTCAGGATCTCAATGAGCATTGACTCGTTCTCGACAGGGTTGAGCGTCTTAGTGACGCGTTCGCCGTCTTTGTAGTAGTGATACTCGATCTTGGTCCCGCACTTCACGTGGCACGTAAAGAGCTGCTTGAAGACCTGCTCCGCATCGGAGATGTCCAGCTCCCCGCCCTCGAAGTAGGGGCACATCGCGTATTCGCCCGGCGAGATCATCTTCTGGCACTCCGGACAGAATACCTGGATGTGTTTGAATTTCCCACCCTCCGACATATCGTTGTTCTCCTCTCGCAGTGTCGTCCGTCGCCGGGCGGCCGTTCACCGGGCACGCGGCGGGATCTCAGATCCGTCTAGTCCGCCGGCTCCTCCGCTCCGCTCTCCGTGTGCGTGAGAGGGAGGAAGACGCTGAAGGAGGCTCCCTCACCCTCGGTCGACTCGACCTCGACCGAACCGTGATGTCCTTCGACAATCTTCTTCACTATAGAAAGGCCAAGGCCCGTGCCTGGGATCTCGACAGTCTTCGAGCTCTTGACCCGGAAGAAGTCCTCGAAGATAAACGGTATCTCGGCCTCCGGGATGCCCATCCCGGTGTCCATGACATCGACCCGGAGGTTCCCGTCAAGGCACGTTCCCTCCAGGACCACTGTGCCCTCCGGTTTGTTGTATTTGATCGCGTTCGAAACCAGGTTCCTGAACACGACCGCGAGCGCGTCCGCGTGTGCCGTCACCGCGCATGATGGAAGGGCGAAATCCAGCCTGAGCGTGACCGACGCCTCATCCGCGCGGGGCTTGAATTCCTCTATGACCTTCTCGAGAATGGTCCTGACGTCGACCTCCTCCATCCCGCCCGCGATGTCGCCCGCGTCGATCCGGGCGAGCTTCAGCCAGTCGGCGATGATGCTGAGCAGCCCCGTCAGGGTACTGTGCGCGCCCGCGAGCATCTCACCGGCGGTCTCGTCGACCGTCCCCATCTTCCCTCCCACGATGAGGTCGAGGTACTGCTTGACCAGAAGGAGAGGAGAGCGTAGCTCGTGCGCCACGATGGAGATGAAGTACTGTTGCATCCGCCGCTTCTCTTCGCGGAGCGCCGCGGTCTCCAGCAGGAGCTTCCGCTGATCGAGCCCGCGAGTGACGATGACTCTGAGTTCGTCGGGCGTGAACGGCTTCGGGAGGAAGTCGAAGGCGCCGTGCTTCATCGCGTCGACGGCCGATTCGATGGTCGCGTATCCGGTTATGACAATGCAGACCACGTTCGGGTGGGTCTTGATGAGCTGGTCGAGCATCGACAGCCCGTCCATGCCCGGCATCATGAGGTCGAGGAGGATCACGTCGGGCTCGACCTGGTGGGCGAAGTGGAGGCCCTCGATGCCGTCCACCGCCGTGTGGCACTCATAGCCGGCTTTGGTCAAGACCTGGCGACACGAGTCCCTGATGGGCTCCTCGTCATCGACCACCAGCACCTTCAGCTGATCGGCCATGCTCCCTCCCTCGGAGACAACGGACTGAGGTTCAGAATTGAGGCCGTTTGAGAATATCTCAGGATGTAAATGCTACTACATCGATTCTCACTCGTTCAATAGGATTTCCGCACGTAAACCCCAAAGGAGGGGCGGTTTCACTTGCACGAACGTGGCCCCGGATGGTATCTTAGGTCCTGCTTGTCGCTGCCTCAGAGCACAGGGGCGGCGTCGCCACATACGGAGCGGGCATCTTCTTCCCTTAGTGGCAACCTACGCTTCACCAGAGAATCTAAGAGCGTGAACCCAGCGGGGGTGCGATAAGTGGCAAAGCCAAAGGTAGCGCTGTACTGGAACGCCTCGTGTGGTGGCTGTGAGGAGGCGTGGATCGACCTCAACGAGGACATCCTGAAGGTCGTTGAGGCCGTCGACATCGTCCTGTGGCCCGTTGCGATGGACTTCAAGCGCAAGGACGTCGAGGCGCTGGAGGACGGGGAGATAGCGGTCGCTTTCCTGAACGGCGGCGTCCGCACGTCCGAGCAGCTGGAGTGGTCGGAGCTCCTGAGGAGGAAGTCCCAGCTGGTCGTCGCGTTCGGCTCGTGCGCGCACCTGGGCGGGATCCCGGGCCTGGCCAACTTCTCTGATAAGAAGAGCCTCCTGGAGTGCGTCTACGAGACGCTGCCCGGTGTCGACAACCCCGAGAAGACGCACCCACAGCCCAAGACGAAGATGCCGGAGGGCGAGCTGGAGCTCCCGGTGCTCTGGGACCGCGTCCACGCGCTCGACCAGGTCATCGATGTCGACTACTACCTCCCGGGATGCACCGTGCCGCCCGATCTCATCATGGACGCGGTGAACGCCATTCTCGCGGGCGAGCTGCCCCCGAAGGGTTCCGTGCTCGCCCCGAACAAGTCTCTTTGCGATGAGTGCGACCGGAACGACAGCAAGCCCGATAAGATCAAGATAACGGAGCTCAAGCGCCCGCACGAGACGTTCATGGATCCCGAGAAATGCTTCCTGGCCGAGGGCGTCATCTGCATGGGCCCGGCGACCCGCGCCGGGTGCGGTCAGCGCTGCATCAACGCGAACATGCCGTGCCGTGGGTGCTTCGGTCCGACCGACGAGGTCAAGGACATGGGCGCCAAGTTCCTCTCCGCGCTCGCGTCCATCATCGACGTCGACGACCCGGAGGCGATGGAAGGAATCGTCGATTCGATCCCGGACATCACGGGCCTCGCGTACATGTACAGTCTGCCGTCGTCACTGCTGAGAGGTAAGAAGCTCTCGAGCTAGCCGGCGCCGACCAGCGCGCCGCACGAGTTGCGGGACGACAAGCATCACGGAGGAAAGATGAGCAAGCGTATCACGATAGACCCGATCACTCGTCTGGAAGGTCACGGGAAGATCGAGATCTTCCTCGATGATTCGGGCAACGTATCGAACGCCTACTTCCAGGTTCCGGAGCTTCGGGGTTTCGAGAAGTTCAGTGAGGGGCGGATGGCGGAGGAGATGCCAAGAATCACCCCGAAGATCTGCGGCGTGTGCCCGACGACGCACCACATGGCGTCCACGAAGACGCTGGACGACCTCTTTCACGTCGACCCGCCGCGCCCGGCCAAGCTCATCCGCGAGCTCATCAATACCGCGTTCATATACGAGGACCACGCGCTCCACTTCTACTTCTTGGGCGGTCCCGACTTCGTCGTGGGTCCGGACGCTCCGGCGGCCGAGCGCAACATTCTTGGCGTGATCGCGAAAGTCGGGCTCGAGATAGGCGGACAGGTCATCGACATCCGGAAGCGCGTGCGGAACATCATCACGGAACTCGGCGGGCGCGTGATCCATCCCGTCTGCGGTCTGCCGGGCGGAGTCTCGCGCGGGCTGACCGAGGAGAACCGCGAGGAGTTCAGGAAGACCGCGGCCGACGCCGTGGAGTTCGGGAAGTTCAGCCTGCAGCTCTTCGATGATGTGGTGCTCAAGAACGAGACCTACGTCGACCTCATCGTCGGTGACATCTACAAGCACGAGACGTACTACATGGGCCTGGTCGATGAGAACAACAAGGTCAACCTCTACGACGGCCAGCTCCGTGTCGTGACTCCGACCGGCGAGGAGTTCGCGAAATTCGAAGCGCGAGACTATCTGGACCACATCTCGGAGCACGTCGAGCCCTGGTCCTTCGTCAAGTTCCCGTTCCTCAAGAAGGTCGGGTGGAAGGGGTTCGTCGATGGTCCCGACAGCGGCGTCTTCAGGGTCGCCCCACTGGCGCGCCTGAACGCGTCGGAGGGCATGGCCACACCGGAGGCGCAGGCCGCGCACGACAAGATGTACGAGACGCTGGGCGGCAAGCCCGCTCACAACACGCTCGCGTATCACTGGGCGCGGCTGGTCGAGATCCTCTACGCGGGCGAGCGCATGGTCGAGCTCCTCGAGGACGACGACATCATGAGCGACAACATCCGCACGCTTCCCACGGAAACGCCGACCGAGGGCGTCGGCGTCGTCGAAGCGCCTCGCGGGACGCTCATCCACCACTACAAGACGGACGAGCGCGGCGTCATCACGCAGGCGAACCTCATCGTCGCGACCGTCTGCAACGCGGCGGCCATCTGCATGTCCGTCGATCGGGCGGCGAAGGGGCTCATCAAGGACGGAGTCGTCAACGACGGCCTGCTGAACATGGTCGAGATGGCCTTCAGGGCCTACGATCCGTGTTTCGGATGCGCAACGCACTCGATGCCGGGGCAGATGCCGCTCGTGGTCGAGATCAAGAGTTCTTCGGGCGACGTCGTCCAGAGGCTCTCGCAGTTCGTCGATGGATAGGACGTGCGCAGTTCGACATCTGTGACTATCGCACCCCGGCGCTGCATGAGACGCGGCTCCGGGGTGTTTTCTGATTTGGGGCGAAGGCCGGCAGACAGGTTCACGTCGTGAGAACTCTGGTACTGGGAGTGGGAAGCTCGATACTGACGGACGACTCCATCGGGCTCGTCGTCGCCGGCAAGCTCAAGGAGCGGCTCGCCGGCCGCGATGACGTGGACGTGGGGGTCAACGAGGAGGCGGGGTTCTCGCTGCTGGAGGAGTCCCTCGGGTACGACAGGCTCGTGATCATCGACTCCATTCTCACCGGCAGGGAGCCGGGCACCGTCATGCGCCTCGACCTGGATGACCTCGGCCGAACGATCCACTCCAACTCACCGCACGGCGCGAATCTCGCGACGGTCATGGAGCTGGGCCGACAACAGGACATGGACGTACCCGACGACGTCGTGATATACGCTATCGAGGTTGTCGACGTGCTGACGTTCGGCGAGGAACTGACGCCCGCGCTCGCGGCGCGCGTCGGCGCTATCGTGGACGAGATCCTCGGGGAGGTCTTCCCGGAGGGGTCGGGCACGACCGGCAAGTGATGGAAGCTCGACAGGCGAGCGAGGGAGGAAGCTGTGAGCGAGGAACTCTACAACCTGCCGCTCTACTACGACGTGGCATTCTCATGGGACCTCGAGCCCGAGATCGAGTTCTTCTCACAGCTCTTCCGCGAGCACGTGCCGTTCCCCGTCGAGCGGATACTGGAACCGGCGTGCGGCGCCGGCCGCTTCCTCGTGGCGCTGCCGCGGCACGGCTACCGCATGACCGGCTATGACACGAGCGCGGCCATGCTGGACTACGCGCGGCAGAAGGTGGAGGAGGCCGGGACGTCCGGGGACGTGACGCTCGTCCGCGCCGAGATGGAGACCGCGGTGTTCCCGCGCGAGTTCGATGCGGCCTTGAATTCGATCAACAGCCTGGGCTACCTTCTCGATGACGAAGCAATCGTGTCTCACTTCAGGCTCACGGGCGAGGCGTTGAGACCCGGGGGCATCTACATCGGTCACCTGTCGTGCGCCTGGGACGGCCGGCCGGACATGGACGACAACACGTGGGAGATGGAAAGGGATGGCGTCCGCGTGAAGACGACGTGGACGATTGAGAGCGAAAATCGTGAGTCGCGCCGCAGCCATCACCTCTGCACGATGGAGATCGACGACCGGGGCGAGAAGCGCGTGCTTATCGACCGGCACGAGCTCCGGCTCTGGATATTCGAGGAGTTCAAGGAGCAGATAGAGAGGTGTGGCACGCTCGAGCTCGCCGCAATCTACACGGAGGGCGAGAAGCACGAGCGCGTGTCTCTTGACGCTCACATCAACGGTGAGATGGGAAATCTGTACTACATTCTGAAAGCTCTGTAGGCCTCGCCGCGGTCGCCCTGGGCGAGAGCGGCTGCTGCGGGACCACATCATGGGAGGCTTGGACCAGTGAAACGAGACATCGACAGGCTGATGCAGGAGCGCGGGATCGACGTCGCGGTTGTCACGGGCGCCGTCAAGGGCAACGCCACTATGTATTACATGGTCAACGGGGCCGGCATCTCACACGCCATCGTCATCAAGAAGCGTGGTGAGGAACCGGTCCTTCTGTGCGGCACCATGGAGCGCGAGGAGGCGGCCGCAAGCGGACTCAAGACGATCGACACCTCGAAGTACAACATCCTCGAGATGATCAAGGAGGCGGGCGGCGACCGCCTGGCCGCGAGTGTCAAGTACTACCAGACGATATTCGAGGAGTTCGGGGTCAAGGGTCGTGTGGGCTTCTATGGACAGGGTGACGTGGGGCGCAACTGGGAGTTCCTCAAGGCGCTCGATGAGGGCCTGCCGGATGTGACCGTCGTCGGCGAGTTCATCGACGACATCTTCATCACGGCCCGCATGACCAAGGGCCCGGAGGAGATCGACCGCATCAGGGAGATGGGGCGGAAGACCTGTGAGGTCGTGGGTCACATCGCCGACTTCATGAAGTCCCACAAGGTCGACGGGAAAACGCTCGTCAAGGACGACGGAAGCCCCCTGACCATCGGGGACTGCAAGGCCGAGATCAAAGTGGCCCTCGCGCGCCGCAAGATCATTGAGGAGGTCGACACGATCTTCGCCATCGGCCGGGACGCGGGCATACCCCACAGCCGCGGAAACGACTCCGACCCGATTGAGCTCGGCAAAACCATCGTGTTCGACATCTTCCCTCAAGAAGCGGGCGGAGGCTACTTCTTCGACATGACGCGCACGTTCGTCCTGGGGGAAGCTTCGCAGGAGATCCTGGACAGCTACAAGACACTCGAGGAGTGCTACGACGCCGTGGCGCCGACGCTCGAGATGGGGGAGAAGGCGTCGGTCTACCAGACCCGGGCCTGCGATTTCTTCGAGGCGCGAGGTATCGAGACACCGCGCACCGATCCACACGTGAGGAACGGGTACGTGCACAGCCTGGGACACGGCATCGGGCTGGACGTGCACGAGAAGCCGACCCTGTCCGACTTTTCGGGTAACACCGACACGCTCGTGCCGGGGTCCATCTTCACGGTCGAGCCGGGGCTCTACTACCCCGACAAGGGCTACGGTATGCGGATCGAGGACGTCTACTACGTGCACGAGGACGGGACCGTCGAGAATCTGACGGACTTCCCCAGAGGCCTCGTGCTCGAGGTCTAGCGATTGAGCAATGTCATCAAAGCGGTCAAGCCGAGGCCGGGCAATGGTGCCCCCCCGCTCGTCGTGGATTCACGTGAGCGGATAGAGGAATCGTACGGCGACTACCTGTCGGATGAATCGCGGTACGGTCCCGCCGAGGCAGACCGGTTGGTCATCGTCAGAGACGAGGCGCAGGTCTCTGACGCGCTTGTCGCGTCCGCCGATGCGGGTGTGAACGTCACCGTGTCCGCCGGGAGAACCGGCATCGTGGGCGGAGCCGTGCCTGCCGGCGGCGTCCTTCTTTCCCTTTCGGACATGAAAAGAGTGCTGGGGGTCCGCCGGCTTCCCGACGGGCGCTTCACGGTTCGCGTCGAGGCGGGATTGTCGGTGGCCGAACTCAGAGAGCGCCTGCTGACGAAGGACCTCGGCATCGAGCGGTCCGGCGATGACACCGGAGCGCGCTCCGGCCTCGAGGCCTTCCTCGCGGACGACCGGACCTGTTTCTATCCTCCCGACCCCACCGAGGACACCGCCCATCTGGGCGCCACCGTGGCCACCAACGCGTCCGGCGCCAGAAGCTACCGCTACGGCGCGACGCGCCGGCACGTGCACGGGCTGAGAATGGTCCTGACCACCGGGGATGTCGTTGCGGTCGAGCGTGGCGCGTGTGTCGCGGACGGGTTGCTCTTCGTCCTTGCTCGGACTGACGGCAGTGAAGCGGAGGTGCGTGTCCCCGGATACGACATGCCCGACACAAAGAACGCAGCCGGCTACTACGCCGCGCCCGGCATGGACCTGACCGATCTCTTCATAGGGTCGGAGGGGACGCTCGGGGTCATCACCGAGGTCGAGCTGATCCTGGCGCCCGCGCCCGAGGGGATCTTGAGCGCGCTGGCGTTCTTCGGGTCCGACGGGGACGCCGTTGCGTTCGTGAAGCACGCGCGGGGAGACGGGCCGGACGGAGAGGCTCCCGACGTTGTGACTCCCCTCGCGCTGGAGTTCTTCGATTCGAGGAGCTTCGAGTTCCTCCGCCGCAGGAAGGTCGAGGAGGGTCAGTCATCGGAGATACCGGAGCTGCCCGAAGGTGCCGTCGCGGGAGTGCTCTTTGAGGCTGAGTTCACCGAGGACACGTTGCTTGAGATCTACGAGGGATGGGAATCGGTCCTCTCCGTACACGGTGCTTCGATGGAGAACACGTGGGGTGGGATGGAGGAGTCTGAACTCGCGCCGCTGAGGGCGCTCAGGCACAGCATAGCCGAGCAGGTGAACGGCGTGATCGCGCGGGCGAAAGCGCGGCATCCTGAGATCCACAAGATAGGGACCGACGCCGCCGTGCCCTCACGCGCCCTCGAGGAGATGCTGAGATTCTACAGAAGCGAGCTCGACGAGACGAACCTCGAGTACGTCATCTTCGGCCACATCGGTGACAGCCACCTTCATCTCAATATCATGCCGTCGTCGCCTGCGGAACTGCGCGCAGGAAAAGAGCTGGCCATGCGCTTCGCGCGCCGGGCGGTCGAGCTGGGCGGAACTGTATCGGCCGAGCACGGGATCGGTAGGATCAAGCACGACTTCCTACGATTGCAGTACGGCGACGACGGAATGAGGCAGATGGCGGACGTCAAGAGGGCGTTCGATCCATCATGCATTCTGAACAGGGGTGTCGTCTTCCCCGAGGGACTTCTCTAGCGCGCTTGCCGCGCGCCTCCGGCCGGAGCAGTCGACCGGCGCTTCCGAACGGACATGAGGGCGCATGATCGAGATTCGCGTGCACACCGACCTCAAGGACCCGGAACTCGTTGGGGCCTGGGACAGACTCTCCGGGGACGTCGAGCGCGGCGGCCTCTTCGCGACCCGTCTCTGGGTCGAGACGTGGTCCGCGCACTTCGGGGCCGCACTGTCGGTCACGGCCGTCACCGGGCCCACCGACCCGGGCCCCGTGGGTGTGGCCCCGCTGTTCGTGACGCCCGGGCGCGAGCTTGTGCTTCCGGTGAACTTCCTCTCGCCCCGCGGGCAGTTCGTCGCGGATTTGGGGCACGCGAACGGGTTCACCAGCGCTCTTCTCAGGCACTTCCGCGGGCAGCGTGCGGGGCTTCATCTCCGGGGCGTGCCCGTCGGCTCGCCGACACTGACCGCGCTCGAATCCGAGGCTCGAGGCGCCCGCTACCTGCTCCACGCGAGACCGGGACGCGTGTCACCCTTCATCCGGATCGATGGTTCGTGGGAGGACTACGTCGAGGGCCGGACTCGCAAGGTCACGCATGAGTGGGAGCGCAAGATGCGCAAGCTTGAACGGGCCGGTGACGTCCGCCTCGTGCGCTTCGAGAGTGGAATGGACACGGCGGCTCTGATCGACCAGTTCATCGCCGTGGAGGGGAGGAGCTGGAAGGAGCGCGCGGGGACCTCGATCGCGGCGCGCGGTGTCGGCGCCTTCTATCGGGATCTGTCCGCGGCGCTCGCCGCGACGGACTCCCTGCTGCCGTTCTGGCTCGAGCTGGACGGTCGCATGATCGCGTTTCTGTACGGGGTCGTCCACAATGGGACGTACTATGCGATGAAGACGTCCTACGATGAGGAATTCTCCGGGTTGTCCCCGGGTGTGAGGCTGTTTCACGAAGCCGTGCGCCACGCATTTGGCGCAGGGCTTGCACGTTTCGATTTCCTTGGTGAGCGGGCGCCCTGGAAGGACCGTTGGGCGAA
>JAUWLR010000112.1 GCA_030613615.1 Candidatus Eiseniibacteriota bacterium | reverse complement strand
GAGCCTCGCCATGCCGAGGTAGAGCGGTCCTATCATGCCGATGGCCGGGAAGATGGCTATGCCTAAGAAGAGCGCCATTATTAGATTCTTGCGCCTCACCTTCAGGCGGGCCAGCGCGTAGGCCGCCGGAGCGCCGCGCGCGCGGGTTATGAGCGTCGTCAGGGACGCCACGCCGCAGGTGTTCGCGATGTTCCGCGGGAACTGATTGACCTCGAAGACCGCCCGGAAGTTCTCGGATACGGCCGGGTTGGGGAAGTAGTCGAGCGGCCTCTTGTACAGCGCGTTGGGTGACGACAGCGCTACGTTCAGGATCCAGTAGAGGGGGAACAGGCACGCGACCACGAGGAGTCCCCTCGCGACCCACAGCCACAGTGTCTTTCCCCTGAATCGTCTCACCGCGTTTCCCCTGATATCCGCATGAACCGGATGAGCCCGAGGCTCAGCACGAACACGATGGCGAAGAGCGCTACCGTCATCGTCGAGCCGTAGCCGAGGTCCCCGTACCTGAAGAGGGTCTTGTAGATGTAGATGGATAGCGTCTCGGTGCGCGACGCTCCGCCCGTCAGCACCCAGATTAGGTCGAAGACGCGGAAGGCGTCCATCGTCCTGAAGAGCACCGCGATGGCGATGAAGGGCTTGAGAAGTGGAAGCGTGATGGAGTGAAACACGGCCCAGCGTCCGGCCCCGTCCAGCGCGGCGGCCTCGTAGTACTGGCTGGGGATCGATTTCAGGCCCGCCAGCAGAATGATGGCAACGAAGGGGGTCGTCTTCCACACGTCGGCGAGAATGACCGACGTCATCGCAAGCCTGGGACCGAGCCAGACGATGGGCTCTCCCATCAGGCCCAGTCGCTCGAGGACGGAGTTGACGAGTCCGATCCGGTCGTTGAGAAGCAGCGACCACATGGTCGCCGCAACGACCGTGGGGAGTGCCCATGGCACCATGAGCGACGAGTTCATCGCCGTCCGACCCCTGAGCACCCTGTTGAGGACCAGCGCCGCCGCGAGGCCGAGGACCAGCTCAAGTCCGACGGAGACCACTGTGAAGTACGCGGTGTGTCCCAGGTCCTGCCAGAAGATCCCATCGGAGACGAGCTGCGCAAAGTTCGAGAGCCCCGCAAATCCACGTTCGTCCGCGAACTTCAGATTGAACTTCGTGAAGCTCAACGCGAACTGGCTGAGTACTGGGAACGCACCCAGGACCACCACGAACGTGAGCGCGGGCGCAAGAAGCCAGAATGCGAGACGTGCTCTCTGCCTTGCGTTCATCGGATGTCGTCTCTCCCGGCCGTTTCCTACTCCGCCATGATCTTCGCGAGTTTTCTCACCATGTCAGTGGCGGCCACACCGGGCTCGATCTCGTACGTGAGGGCCCGATGGACGTTCTCTTGAATGATGTCCGACATGCGCGGGTAGTGAGGAGACCTGGGTCTGTTGCGCGTGTTCTGGAAGACCTCGGAGAAGCTCGCGAAGTGAGGATTCGCCGCCAGGACGTCCGCGTCCTCGTACGTGCTTCTCAGCGTCGGCAGGTAGCCGCCCTCGATCGCACGTTCCTTCATCGACCTCTCGCCCGTGATGAAGCGCAGGAAGTCCAGCGCCTCGTCCGGATGCTCGCTGTAGATCGACAGAGCGATGTTCCAGCCGCCTATCGTCGAGTAGCTCGTCTGTCCCTCCGCGTGAGGCAGGGGCGCGATGCCGGCCAGCCCTTTGATCTTCGATCCCTCGCCCTCCGCCATGCTCCATACGTACGGCCAGTTCCGGAGAAAGAGCGACCGGCCCTCCGTGAAGAGCCGCCGCGAGTCTTCCTCCTTGTACGTCAGCACTCCGGCGGGGGAGATCCCACTGTCGAGGAAGCTGAGCATCAGCCCGAGGGCCTCGGTCACTCCTCGCTCCGCGTCCGCGGGCCTCTCGACCACCGTCGCTTCGTCGAGCGTGCCGCCCACGCTCCACAGGAACTCGAGGAAGTCACACACCAACCCCTCGTACCGGGCGCCCTGCCAGACGAAGCCGTCCATCCCCCTGGGCTCGGCTATCTCTCTGCAGGCGCGGCGGAAGTCCGCCCACGTCTCGGGGACCGGGACACCCGCTTCCTCGAGGAGGTCCTTGCGATAGTAGAGCACGCCGGCATCCGTGAACCACGGCACCGCGTAGAGCGTACCCTCGTAGGTCACGCTCTCGAGCGGCCCATCGAGGAACTCGTCGGTTCGGATGTAGCCCTCGGGCAGCGCCACGATCCACCCGGCGCGCGCGAACTCTGCGGTCCAGATCACGTCGAGGCTGTAGAGGTCGATGCTCGACTCGCGCGCGGACAGGTAGGTTACGTAGGCGTCGTGCTGCGTGTCGGTGTTTGCGGGCATCGCCTGGAACTCGACCCGCACACCCGGATGGGCGGCGTTGTACTCGTCGATCAGCGCTTCCGTGGCGCCGGACGGGTCGTTGCCGGCGGCGAAAACTATCTGGATGTCGCCGCTTTCGGGCGAAGAGCATCCGATCACGAACAGAGCTACGATGCAGCAGAGAGCAATGACGGATGCGGTGTTCAAGAGAGAGTACCTCCTGCTTGCAGCGAGAGACCGACGAGTGCGCTGCGGCGCCCGTGGCCACGGCACAGGGAGCGTGAAGCGCACTCATGCTAGGTGCTGACGCTTCCGCTGTCAATCGGAGCATCGTGCGGCTTGGGTGTCTCCGCCGTTCGTGGTATATTGTCCTGAATGGGAACCGACTGCTCCGGAGGTGAGTTGTGACCAAGAGGGGACGGGCGCGCACTCGTGTTGGACCGCACGCTGACGGCCGGCCCGCCTGGCCTGCCATCGTGGCGGCATTCGCCCTGGTTCTGAGCGGTTGTTTCATGACCGCGGGCGCCGCAGTCACCGCCCACGACCCCGGCAGGGCGTTCGCAGGCTACAACCTCCGTGTCTCCTGCGATCCGCCCGGCGCCGTTCTCATGGACATGGACGGCAACACTCTGCACGAGTGGACCTGCCGGTTCACCGATGCGTTCCCGGAGGCTGCCGTCTCCGGCGATCCGTCGTTCTCCGATCACTGGACCAACGTCCGTCTCCTGCCCGAAGGCGATGTCCTGGGGATATTCGGCGGGCTGGGGTTGGTCAGACTCGACCGGTCCTCGCGCATCCTCTGGGCGCACGAGGGCGGGGAACACGACGACATCGCTGTCACCGAGGCTGGCGAGATCTACGTGCTTGGCAGCAAGAGGAACAGAGTCAACTGGGTGAACCAGAAGGAACCCATCATTGAGGACTACGTGCTCGTTCTGGATGCGAACGGGGACGTCCTGAATCGCGTTTCGCTTCTCAGCGCCGTTCTGGCCTCGGATTTCAGCAACGTCACGAAGTCAGCGAACATGGGACGGTCCGACCAGACCCTGCACGCGAACTCGCTGGACATCCTCGACGGGAGCCTCTCGGGCAGGATCCCGAGCTTCGGGAACGGGAACGTCCTCGTGTCGCTTCGCGAACTCGACACGATCGCGGTGGTCGATATGGAGTCCGGGTCCCTGGTCTGGACTCAGTTCGGTATGTGGCTGGATCAACTCGACTCGACTCTCCTGTCCAACGGGAACATACTTCTCCTCGAGTATCTGGACGGCGACCCGAGAGTGATCGAGTTCGACCCGGTTACCATGGAAGTGGAGTGGGCATACGAGCGGGAGTCCGGGGGCGATGTCGACGGTCGATGGGGCGGCGTCTGCCGGCGCCTTCCGAACGGCAACACGTTGATCTCGGAGTCTGGTCGTGGCAGGGCGTTCGAGGTGACTTCACAGGGTGAGGTGGTCTGGGAGTACACGAGCTCTGAAACCGGCGGTGGCGAGTCTACGGCGACGCCGTTCGAGCTGACCAGGATAGGCCCTGAGTTCCCCATGGGCTGGCTCGGCGACTGACAGCCAACGGAGGGCGGCATTCGATGTATTCAGACACGGACCACCGTCCCGAAGGAGCGTCGGCGCTCGGGCCGACCGTCGCTCTGTACCTGCTCGCCTTCGTGCTTGTGTTTTGTTCCGTCGCCGCGGGCGGTCAGGAGGGTCACTCGTGGGCGAACGATCCGAACGCCAGTTCGTCGAACGTGGGCCCGTCCGGACGGTGGCGCGGAGCTCGCGCGCTGTCCGAACCGGTTCTGACGGAGGAGCAGGAGCGGGAACTCGAGAAGCTGCGGTCCATCGGGTACCTGGCCGGCTCGCAGCCCGCGACGTCTGATTCAGGCATCACCGTCTATGATCCCGCGCGTTCCTCCGGCGGCGTGAACTTCTACACGTCGGGGCACTTCGCCGGGGCGATCCTCATGGACATGGAGGGGAGGGTCCTCCACGAGTGGCGGTATGACTTCCTCAAGGCGTGGCCGGACGAGATCGAGTCGACCGAGATCGACGGCTCCGAGTACTGGAGATGGGCCTACCTCTTCGAGAACGGCGACGTCCTGGCCATCTTCGATGGCCTCGGGCTCATAAAGGTCGACAGGAACTCGAATCTCATCTGGAAGCACTTCGGCAGTGAGCACCACGACCTCGACGTAACCGACGACGGCCGGATATACGTGCTGACGCGGAAGGCCCACGTGGTCGAGCGCGTCAACGAGCGCATGCCCATTCTAGAGGACTTCCTTGCTGTCCTCGATTCGGACGGTCGCCTGTTGAGAGAGGTCTCCGTGCTCGAGGCCTTCGAGAACTCGAACTTCGCGAGTTCTCCTGCCGCTCGCGGGTACGTTCCCCGGGGCGATCTCTACCACACCAACGCCGTGGAAGTGCTTGACGGGAGCATCGCGGACCGGCTTCCCGCGTTCAGGAGAGGGAACGTCCTTCTGTCAATGCGCTCCTTGAGCACCATCGCCGTGCTCGACATGGACTTGGGCGAGATCGTGTGGGTGGCGTCCGATCTCTGGCTCGCCCAGCACGACCCGAAGATCCTCGACAACGGCAACATACTCGTTTTCGACAACAGGGGAGCCAAGGGAGAGTCGAGAGTCGTGGAGTTCGATCCTGTCACGAGAGAGATGGTCTGGGTGTACGCGGGCGACAGATCCAACAAGTTCTTCACTCAGATGTGCGGAGCCAATCACCGGCTCGAGAGTGGCAACACTCTCATCACCGAGTCGGACTTCGGCAGGGCGTTCGAGGTGACTCCGGGCGGGGACATCGTCTGGGAGTTCGTCAACCCGCACAGGGCGGGCAAGCGGGACAACCTCATCGCGACGCTCTTCGACGTCACGAGACTCGACCCCGACTTCCCTCTGGACTGGCTGGAGTAGCAGCGGCGTCGGAACACGCCGGGGCACACGGGAGCAACACGGACGAAGGCCCGCTACAAGGGCGGGCCTTCCTGCAGTCACACACCCTGCCCCGAGAGCTAGTCGGGCGATACCTCCCGCGCCTTGTGCTTCACAACAACCTTGTCAGCTCTCGGTCCCTTCCCGTCGTCAGAGATCTCGAAATCGACCTCGTCGCCCTCGTCGAGGGTCTTGAATCCTTCCATCTGCAGGCTGGAGTAGTGGACGAAGACGTCATCTCCCCCCTCGACCTGGATGAATCCGAATCCCTTCGACGCGTTGAACCACTTGATCTTACCAATAGGCAATTCGCTGCTCCTGTCTTCCGGGACTCAGTTGTTCCGTCGGCGATACACCGACTCCGGGCCGCTTCTCTACCCGGCCGTCGAACTCGCCACACGACTCCCGGGTTGCCTCCGACGCCAGTATAGAGAGCCCCACGTGCGCGGTCAAGCCGGCGCCCTTCTGCTCGGGAAGAACGCCGCCGGTCGAAGCGTCTGTTGGTCAGAGCAGGCGACCACGCATTCCCGGCGCCCGGGGGCGCGGCCGCGTCACGGGCGCAGAGGGGAGGTTGGACATGACACGGCTCAAGCGCGCAACCATCGTGCTTCCCTTGGTTGTCCTTCTGCTTGGTGCGGTCGTGCCCGTTCTTCTGGAGCGGGACGACTCCGTCCGGGTATCCGGTGTGGAGGTTCGCGAGGCACGGGCCTCCGGCAGGACAGCGGGGGAGTGGGCGAAGCTCGCAAGCGAGGCACGCAAGGTGGGCCAGCTGAGGAAGGCCCTTTCGTACATCAAGACGGCGGAGAGCGTCAGCCCTGGCACTCAGTACGCCACGGAACTCAAGGAGATCAGGACAGCCAGCTGGAGGGCATCCGAGGCCGAGCGCCTGAGCCGCAGGCTGACCGAAGGCCCCATCGACCACGTCGTTTTCGGCGAAGATGGAGCAGTCGCGTCGGCACACAGGCGGGTCACCGTTCTGCCGGGCGAGAGCCTCTGGACGCTGGCGCGTGACCTCGTGGCCGCCGGGCGCCGCGTTTCCCCCGATGAGGTCGCCGGCGGCGACCGGGACGTATATCGGGCGTGGGACGAACTCACGGCGCTGAACGGCGTCCGCGAGCTCGAGGTGGGGGAGCGCGCTCGGGTGCCGCTCTCCGTTGTCGAGCAGACTGCGCTGGCGGACGCGAACCGGCGGGACCACGAGAGGATCGTGGCCGCGTCTTCGGCCCTGGCCGCTGGGGACGTAGACGGTGCGGCCAGGCTGCGGGGAGAGCTTGAGGAGGGCTTCGCCCAAGCGACAGCCGAATGCCGGCTGCTCGACGACGCGCTCACCACGGCGATAGAGGAGCGAACCGCCAGGCTCGAACTCGACCGTGAGCGCGGGCTCGTGAACGATGTCCGCGACGCCCTGGCGCGAGTCCCCGGGATGCCGCGGGCCACGAGACACTCCGACCGGGTCGACGTGCTGAACGGAGCTCGGGCCGCGCTGTCGGAGGCAGAGGCGCTCCGCGGAGGGGTCCAGTACTCGGACGCGGCCGAACTCCTGGTGCGACTCCTGTCCGAAGAGACGAGGTTTGCGATCGGAACCGACGGGACGGTGCTGGCGGCCAAGTCCACGGGCGTGAGCTACACGCAGGCGGCGCGCCAGGCTGTCGAGTGGGTTCTCGAACGCGAGCTGCGCTGCAGCGGCCGGAGCTTCCCGCACTCGAACGAGAAGTCGGCGGACGAGAAGGCGTGGGCCCGGTACCTGGCGGACGCGGCTCGCGCGGCGAGCGAAAAGGGCGTGAACTTTACGGAGCTGCTTGAGGCCGTCGATGAGGCCATCGAGCTCAGGCTTCCGGACCCGGTGATCTACTTCGCGGACTAGGCGCAGGCGCGCGCCTTCCCCGTCGGGCGCGTGTTCTGTGTTGGGCACGCCTCTTCGGGCACGCGTTCCCTGTTGAAGGAACCTCGTCGCGCCGCTACCCTGTCCCGGGGGAAAGAGCTCCGGGGCATCCCGCACTCGGACGGCCCCCGGACGGGAGGCGCCATGGCTCACTGGACGGAGGACTTCTTCACGGGCTTCTGGTCGGCGATGCAGAAGGCCGCGCCGATGGCCGACGTGGCCGCCGAAGAGGCCCGCGTTCTCCGCAGGATTCTCAAGCTGCGGAAGGGCAGCAGGGTCGCCGACGTGCCCTGCGGAGACGGCCGCATCTCGCTCGAGCTGGCCAGGGCCGGATGCAGGGTCGTGGGGGTGGACGCGTGCGAACCGAGCGTGCGACGCGCCAGGAGGCAGTTTCGGAAGGCCGGTCTTCCCGGCACGTTCCATCACGGCGACATGCGGGACCTCGGGTTACCCCGCGAGTTCAACGCCGTCGTCAACTGGTGGGGGAGCTTCGGTTACTTCGACGATGACACGAACCTCCGGGTTCTCAGGGGGTTCGCGGACATTCTGGTGCCGGGTGGACGGGTTCTCATCGATCAGGTCAACCGGGAGCGCGTCCTCAGGCAGTTCCTGAAGATGGTCTCGTTCGAAAACTTCGGGGTCAAAGTCACGACGAGAAACAGTTGGGACGCGAAGCGCCAGCGTATCAACGGCGCGTGGCTCTTCGAACGCGGCGGGAAGCGCACGCACCGGCGGAGCTCCATCAGGCTCTACACGCCCTCTCAGATGGAGGTCCTGATGGAGTCCGCCGGGCTCACTCTCGAGTTCATCTGCGACGGCAAGACCGGGCTGCCGTTCACTCGCGGCAGCCGTCGCATGTCTGCCGTCGGCCGGAAGCTCTAGTTCCCCGGCATCTTCTTCAGGAGCCGGAAGTAGTCGCCGTCGGTCGTGAGTATCAGCGTGCTCTCGCTGTCCAGCGTCGTCTTGTAGCTCTCGAGCGTCCTCAGGAACGAGTAGAACTCCGGGTCGCGACCGAAGGCGTCGGCGTAGATCTTGGCCGCGTCGGCGTCGGCCTTCCCCTTCAGCTCCTCCGCGA
>JAUWLR010000224.1 GCA_030613615.1 Candidatus Eiseniibacteriota bacterium | reverse complement strand
AACCAGACGCTCGAGCCGAAGACGCCCTCGTTGTTCGCAAGCGTGCATCTCACCATGGTCAGGTTGGCGCCGACCATGGCAAGTCCTCCACCTCTCACGGCGTCGTTGTCACTGAACGTGCAGCCGCTGCCCGTGAGGTCCGAGTCCGCCGCGTAGACCGACCCGCCGTGGTTCGAGGCAGAGTTGCCGTAGAACACGCAGTTCGTGATGCGGGTCGGGCCCTGCGTGAGCATGATGGCCCCCCCGTCCGGGGCGGAGTTGTCGCGGAATACGCAGTCGGAGATGCGCGGGGAGCTGCTGTCACATCTGATGGCGCCTCCGCCGTCCGTCGCGTGCCCGTTCAGGAATGTGAAGCCGGTGATGTGAGATGTGGAGTCGGTGCCGGTCGACAGCAGGATCGCCCTGTCCACACTTTCGCAGTCGATGGATATCTGCTGCCCCCCGAGGACCGAGAGCGTTATGTTCTTCCCGCCGAAGTCGAGCGCGCGATTCCCGGCGCCGCGGAAGGTGGCCGGGCCGCCGTAGCTGGCATAGACGCAGACGATATCACCGTCTGAGGCAGCATCGATACCGTCCTGAATGCGTGTGTAGTCGCCGAACCCGTCGTAGTCCACGTACACGGTGTCGGCGAGGGAGACGGCCGGGCAGAACAAGGCCACGAGTGTGAGAACTACGACAAAGATGCTCTTCATGTGAAACCCTTTCTTGTCAGGGGTCCCGGGGTGTGAGCACCACAACCGTAAATCGTACCCGCTGGCGCCGGTCGCGTCAACTTTGAAACGCGGGGCGCCCCGTGGTAGACTCAGCAGGAGTGTAATTGCACCGCTTCTGCTTGGGAACCGAGGCTCACGTGACCCGCAATCGAAATGTCATCCGACTCGTCCTCGTGGCCGCCGTGTTCGCGGTCGGCTGCGGCTACGGCATGTTCGCGGAGCGGACCCAGCGCTTCCCCTATGCGCTGGCGCGGACGGTCCTCTCGACTCTCCGTGGTGACACCCGCAATGGCCGTGACGCCGCCGTCCCCGCGACGGGCCGCTGGAACCGCTCGCGGTCCCGGCCGGTGGGAGGTGAACTCACGGAGGAGCAGAAGGAGGAGATGTCGCGGCTCGAGTCAATCGGCTACCTCACCGGTTCCGTGCCCGTGGGGGAGCGGTCAGGCGTGACCGTACACGACGACGCCCGCGCGGCGTCCGGGCTCAACCTGGTCGTGTCCGGCCACCGGCCCTGGGCCGCTCTCGTGGACATGGATGGGAAGGTGGTCCACGAGTGGCAGCTCGATTTCCGGACGGCGTGGCCGGACCGCGAGGTTTCCCCCGACATCACCGGAGACGAGTACTGGCGGCGCGTCCTGCTGCTGGACGACGGCGGCATCGTCGCTATCTACGAGGGACTGGGCATCGTCAGGCTGGACAGGGACTCGAAGCTCATCTGGGCGAGGGAAGGCGGATACCACCACGACCTGGAGCGTACACCGGACGGGGGCTTCTGCGTTCTCGACCGCGAGGCGAGGCTCGTGCCCCGCATCAGCAAGAGGCATCCGGTGCTCGAGGACTTCGTCGCTTACCTCGACGCGAACGGGAACATCATCCGACGATTCTCGCTTCTCGAGGCGTTCGAGCAGTCGTCGTTCGCGTCCATGCTGATCGGGATGGACTGGGGGGGCGACATCTTCCACACCAACACAATTGAGCTCCTGGACGGCAGGCTCGCGGGGAAGTCACCCGCGTTCCGCGACGGCAACCTCCTCATCTCCGTCCTGATGCTCGATACGATAGCGGTTGTCGATTCCGACGCGGAGACGGTCGTCTGGGCCCTCACCGGGATGTGGAGGCAGCAGCACCAGCCGACGATACTGCCCAACGGCAGGATGCTCCTCTTCGACAACAAGGCCGGGACGGAGGTTTCCGAGGTCATGGAGCTCGACCCGTTCTCACAGGCCGTCGCGTGGAGCTACCGCGGCACGCCGGAGCGTCCTTTCTACAGCGAAACGTGCGGGTCCAACCAGAGGCTTCCGAACGGCAACACGCTCATCACCGAATCGGACAACGGCAGGGCGTTCGAGGTGACTCAGAAGGGGACCGTAGTCTGGGAGTACATCAACCCCAACCATGCGGGTCCCGACGGCGAGTACATCGCGACTCTCTTCGAGGTCGTCAGACTGCCTTCCGAAAAGCGGCCGGACTGGATGGAATAGGCTACCGCTCCACACCGCTCGTCAACCCCTCCACGATCCTTCTCTGGAAGAGCGCGACCAGCGCGAGAACCGGCAGTACGCTCACGACCGTGGCGGCCGCGATCGTCGCCCACGGCAGCTCGTGCAGCCCCGCGAAGAGTGCCAGCGCGACCGGGACAGTTCGCGATTCCGGAGTGGACGTGAGTATCAGCGCGAAGAGGAACTCGTTCCACGCGAATATGAAGATCAGCACCGCCGCCGTGAACACGCCGGGCGCAGCGAGCGGCAGTATGATCTGGAAGAACGCCCGAGCCGGCGTGCACCCGTCCACCATGGCCGCATCCTCCAGGCTCGTGGGGAGCGTTGAGAAGAAGTGCGTTAGGATCCATACGGCCAGCGGCAGCGACAGCAGCGTGTAAGGGAGGACGAGAGCCGGGTAGCGGTTGATGAGCCCGAGCCTCGCCATGCCGAGGTAGAGCGGTCCTATCATGCCGATGGCCGGGAAGATGGCTATGCCCAGGAAGACCGCCATTATCAGATTCTTGCGCCTCACCTTCAGGCGGGCCAGCGCGTAGGCCGCCGGAGCGCCGAGCGCGAGGGTTATGAGCGTCGTCAGGGACGCCACGACGAAGCTGTTCGCGATGTTCCGCGGGAACTGATTGACCTCGAAGACCGCCCGGAAGTTCTCGG
>JAUWLR010000131.1 GCA_030613615.1 Candidatus Eiseniibacteriota bacterium | reverse complement strand
GCCGTAGTCCTCGGGGTTCTTCGTGAGCCACATCATCTGCGCGTCTATGTTCGTGCTCCAAAGCGCGATGCCCGGGTAGTCCGCGGCGACTTTCTTCGCCTCCGCCTCCATCATCCCGGACGTCTCGCGGATGACGTTCGGTTTCTCACACACGGTCACCGAGGTGTACCCGAACTTGTCCGCGTACTTGAAGGCTTCATCGCAGATCCGGTGACAGGCCTGCCTCGTGAAGATCCTCGTCGAGACGGCCAGGTCCTCGTTCGGAACGTCGAGGAACTTCTTCATCTTCGGGTGTGGGGCGAGCGCGTCGCGCACGTTCGCAGGCGGCGCGGGCCACTCGACGCCGCCGTAGAGGCCCTCAGTGTTCTGGCGGAAGATGACGACGTCGACTTTGGGCTCATCGAAACCATCGTTCTTCCTGCGGATGAAGTTGAGCGGGTTGCCCTCGAACGAACGGCACGGGCGGATGCAGACGTCCAGGTTGAAGTGCTGGCGCATGCCGACGATCGGGCTGTAGTAGACGTAGCCCTTGTCCTTGATCTCGGGCGAGATCTCGGCCGCGGCCTTGTCCTTGGGCTTCGACGTGATGGCGCCGAAGAGGCCCAGCCGATGCTTCTCGAGTAGAGCGATCGTCCTGTCGGGCAGGGCATTCCCCTCGCTCTTCCAGAATTCCCATCCGATGTCGGCGTGAACGTAGTCCGCCTCGAATCCCACGGCCTCGAGCACCCGCAGGGCCTCGGGCAACACGGTCTGACCGATACCGTCCCCGGGCATCGTGACGATCGTGTGCTTCGCCATCTGTTCCCTCCTGTTGTGTTGAAACGCTGACCACAGCAAGTGCCTGTCTAGTGTGACCTCTCCAACTCCCGACTCACCATCTCTCCAAAGCGCTTCATACCCTCCCGGATGCTCTCGGGAGAGACCATGCTGAAGCTCGCCCTCATGCAGTTCTTGAGCGCGCCCGTCGTCGAGAATGCGCCCCCGGGCACTAAGAGCACCTTGAGTTCCTCGCACTGCTCATCGATCATGCGGCGCGCATCGCACGCGTCAGGCAGCACGAACCAGATGAACATCCCCTCCGTGGGGACATTGAACGTGACCGCGGGCGGCAGGAACTCTTTCGCACCTTCGATCATCGCGTCGCGGTTCGTGCGGTAGAAATCGCAGTTCTTCTCTATGTGTGCGCGGAACGCGTCGTGCCCCGCGGACACCATGTACTTGTGGAGAAGTGCCTGAATGAACGTGCTCGTGTGAAGGTTCGACGACTGCTTGAAGAGCACGAACTGCCGAATGATCTCAGCCGGACCGGACGCGTAGCCGATCCGCAGGCCGGGCGCGAAGATCTTCGAGAAGCTGTCCAGCCTGACGACACGCCCCTCCGTATCCATCGACTGGAGCGACGGCAGCACCGCTGAGTCGCCCAGCTTCACGAGCTGATACGGGTCGTCCTCGAGCACGAGGACGTCGAAGCGCGAGGCAATACCCATCATGTGCTCACGGCGCGGCTGCGACAGCGCCACGCCGCCGGGATTGTGACCGCTCGGCACGGTGTAGATGAACTTGGGCAGTCTGCCGCCGGCGTCGGCGATGCGACTGAGTTCGCTCTCGAGCGCCGCCGTATCCATGCCGTCCTCGTCGAGCGGCACAGCGACGAAGTTACCAGTGAACGACTTGAACGCCGAGAGAGCGCCGGGATACGCGGGCTCGGAGAGCGCGATCGAGTCGTCCGGGTCCGCGAACAGGTAGGGCATGATGAAGAGGCTCTCCTGACTCCCGTTCGTGACGACGAGTTGCGAGGCGTCGAGCTCAACCCCGTCCTTCTCGCGATGCCAGGCAATCAGCTCTTCCCGCAGCCCCGCGTGGGCGTCCGAGGCGCCATACTGCGAGGCGACCGTGAGTTCCGAACCTTCGAGCCGGCTTTTCGAACCGTCCTTGAACCGCACGTCGACACGGTCGAAGACGAACGTGTCGGGATTCGGGTAACCTCCGCCCAGCGAGATCATATCCTCTATCTTCAGGTACTTGAGAAGCTCACGGATGGGCGAGGGCTCCTTCCCCTTTGCCCGGCGTGCCAGCCACCTGTCGAGATCCGGCAACACGTCCTCCTGTAGCAGTTGACGTCGAAGGGCACACCGCCCCGAGGCAAACAAACCGCCCCAGGAACTGCGTCGAGGCGGATCGTGGGAGCGCCCGAGGAGTGCCAAGGGCACCGCAACACGCAAGTATACCGCCCCCTGGACCCCGGGTCAAGATTCAGAACCTCTCCCCCTGGGGCGCTCTGATGACACCTGTTTTCAGCGACCCCGCACTCTCCTGCGGTCGGACAGGAGCACGATGTCCTTCAGCGCCTGCTCGGTCGTCGCCGCCATCCAGCGCTCCTCGAAGTCAGCGTCGCTGACGACCTGCGCGATCGCCGACAGAGCCCAGAGATGACGGCCGCGCTCGTCCCCCGTCCCGACCAGAACAAACGCGACGTGGACCAGGGGCTTCCCCTCGGCCATAGCGATCCCCTCCCGTGAGCGAGCCAGGAGGACGCCGAAGGCTCCCTCGCCTTCGATGACCACATGTGGAATGGCCAGACCGGGCGCCAGCACGGTGCTGCTCTCGCGCTCCCTGGCGAGGAGAGCCTCGAGAAGAACCGGCTGGCTTACGCCGACTCGAGGCGCCAGTGCGCTCGAAACGAGGTCGAAGAACTCCTCGGACGTCATGGCGCCGTCGATGTCGAGGACTATGCTGTCCTCGACCAGTCCATCGAAGCGATCCCGGCCGATCCCGTCTCGCTCGCGGATGATGTCCTTGAGCTCTTCCTCCAGCGATCCCGTCACGAGTTCCTTCGCCGCGATCCTATGGATGACGTGGAGCAGGGCAGACTCTCTGTTCGGCCTTCTTCGCCCGTAGAACCAGTAGACACAGAACCCGGCCACGACCAGTAGCGCGACCGTGGCGAAGGAGCCCTCGCCCATCTCCAGCACAACGAACAGAATGCCCACGACGCCGACTATCTGCATCCATGGGTAGCCGGGCGCGTGGAAGCGGGGACGATAGTTCTGGAGGCCGCTCTCTCTCAGGACAACGACGGCCGTGTTCGCGAGAACGTACGTCACCATGAACACGACTGACGCCGCCTGAACCAGCGTGTCCAGTCTCACGAGAAGGGCGGCGGCCACGAGACCTCCCGTGACCATTAGCGAAACGTGCGGGGTCCCGAATCTCGCCCCCACTTTGCCGAGAGGCTCCGGTACCAGACCGTCGCGGCCGAGCGCGAGCAGGTACCGAGAGGCCGCCATGATGCCGCCGTTCGCCGTCGTGAGGAAGGCCAGAACCGCGGCAACGATGAGCGCCGTTCTGCCGCCGGCGCCCATGAACGCGGCCGCCCCATCGGATATCGGCGTCAGCGACCCGTCAAGAACTTCGGCGCTCAGCACGCCGCTTGTGACGAAGACGATCAGGACGTACGCGATGCCCGTGATCACGAGAGACATGATCATAGCGAGCGGGATGACCCGCCCCGGGTCCTCGACTTCCTCCGCGATGCTCGCGACCTTCAGCAGGCCGCCGTACGACACGAACACGAAGCCCGCCGTCGCGAACACCGCCCGGAATCCTCCGGGCGCGAACGGTTGAAGATTCTGGATATCGACTGCCGGGAGACCCCGGAAGACGTACAGGGCCAGGAGCGCGAGCAACACAAACACGAGGCCGACCTGGAGCCGCGCTGCTTCCCTGACCCCGAGCACGTTCATCCCGACGAAGAAGACGCAGAACACGGCGCCGACGAGGCGTGGGTCGACCGGGAGAACCAACTGGGCGAGGGCGGCCAGCCCCACGAGCGCGAACGCGCTCTTGAGCGAGAGGGAAAACCAGGTGAGCAACCCGGCGACGGTCCCGGCCGCCACGCCCATGCTGCGCGAAACGAAGAAGTAGTCGGCCCCGGCCTTAGGCATGGCAGTCGTGAGTTCGGCCATGCTCAGGAGCCCGGTCGCAGCAAGGAGACCGGCCAGAAGATAGGAAACGATGACCGCTGGTCCCGCGCGCGCGTGCGCGAGTCCGGGCAGCACGAACAGGCCGGAGCTGATCATCGCTCCCGTCGCGATGCTGAAGACGTGGACCAGACGGAGGTTCTTCTTGAGTGCCATGTCTCCTCCCACGTTCCGCTGAGCCGCACGCGTCCGACAGCACATGGGCAAAGAAAACGGGCCGAAGCCCACCGCTTTCGGTGGTCCATCGGCCCTCACTCCCGAAACCGCACTCCTCGCAAGAGAAGCCCGGACGGGCTTGGTTGCCTTCGTCCGGCACTGCGGACGGCCCAGTTCCAGCCGTCCGTACTCACGCACAATTCGTTCGGCCGGGCTCGACTCCGGACGTCGCCCCGCGACCGCTGCGCCGTGCCACGTCTACTATACTGCCGACACTCCGCCGGCAAGTCAAGCCATGAAGACAGGTCGGCGGAGCAAGGTTCCCACCCGCTCCATCCCAGGAAGCTCAGCTCTTCTCGGGTACCTCGAGAAGAGTGAATATGACTATTCTCTCTCCGGTGACCGTGCTTATGTCCGTGTGGATACTCTCTACCCTGCTGCTGGTGATCTTCTCGATCGCCGCCTCGAGGAGCGGACGCCCCACCTCGAGGAGCTCTCTGCGCACGCGCTTGATGAGATCCCGACCCTTGGCCGGCTCGGAGGTTCCGATGAGCTTGAGCTCCGCCTGCGTGAGAACGCCCCGGAGTCGCACGATGACGAGATTATCAACGAGGTAGACTCTGGCGTCCTTCGGGCCGCGTCCCATGTAGTCCTTCTCGAACTTGATCAGAGCCTCGGCGATCGCCGCCCGGATCAGACCCTCATTCTCTTCGCCCATATGCGTTTCCACTCCCGCGCGACTCGAGCACGCCGGTCGTTGCCGACCCTTCCGAGACCCCGATCGATCAGCGTCTCAACGAGTATAGCATTCGTGCTCTGGAAAGGCCAACCACCGGACCTGGGCAGTCGGGCACGTCCTCCTCCATTGACAGACGCCTCCGTCGGGAATAGGCTCTTACTACCCCTCCGAAGCCTCTCCGCAAGGAGAGAAACCCCAGGAGAAGAACCCCCATGACCCTGAGAGATCACACCGCAAGCCGTCTCCGGCTCATCCTGACACTGGGTATCACGACTGCCGCCCTTGCTGCGGCGCTTGCGCTGTCGGGGTGCTCGAGCTCGAACCCGGTGGAACCTTCGCTCGCCCAGTCGTTCCTGGTCGACCTGACAGGCGCCGGCGACTTCCTGACCATCCAGGAGGGCCTGAACGCTGCGTCCGACGGCGACACGGTCCTGATCGCGCCCGGCGTGTACACGGGCCCCGGCAACAGGAACCTGACCTTCGGCGGGGTGAGCACCGTCGTCATAGGGACCGCGTCGCGCGATGAGACGGTCATCGACTGCGAGGGCGCGGGTCGCGGATTCTATATCGGCGGGGGCGCGGCGCCGGTCATCGAGAACCTGATGGTGACGAACGGCGACACGATCAGGGGTGGGGGCATGTACCTGGAGGGCACGTCGCCCACGCTCCGGAACGTGCGGTTCGTCGACAACGCGTCGATTGACGGCGGAGGCGGTCTCTACTGCCGCAACGGGTCGCCCACTCTTGAAGACGTCCTGTTCGACGACAACACGGCGGCCGTCCAGGGCGGAGGCATGCTCTGCGTCAGCTCGTCAGCGTCGCTCACCGACGTCGTGTTCTTCCGGAACGCCGCGCAGGGCTCGGGCGGTGGCATGGCCTGCGTGTTCTCCTCGCCCGCTCTCTCGCGGTGCGTGTTGCGCAGGAACTCGTCGGTCTTCGGTGGCGCTCTCTACTGCGGCGACTCCCACCCGAGCATCACGTCGTGCACCCTCGTCGAGAACGAGGCCTCCCAGGGCAGCAGCATCTGCTGCTTCGACGGGTCCGCTCCGGAGATCAGGCACACGATCATCGCGTACGGCAGCCCCGGGGAGGCGCTCTACTGCGACGGCAGCGCACCCTACACGACGCTCTCGTGCATCTTCGCGAACGGGGAATTGAACGAGCTCTGCGGCACCTACACGACCAGCATGCTCTATGTGGACCCCCTCTTCTGCGACCTCTACTGGGGAGATCTCACACTCGCCGGCGTCTCGGAGTGCCTGCCCGAGAACAACTCGTGGGGCATCCTGATCGGCGCGCTGGGACAGGGATGCGTCGCATCCGCGAAGGTCCGCCGCCCGCTTTACCAAGCTTCAAGCTTCTGATAGGATAGACGGTTCTGGGGCCACAGCGGCCCCACCGGTCGGCGTGGCGCCGGCCACGCCGGCCCCCGCGCCCGCCCACCCGCACACCGCGGCCAATGAAGCGGGGCTTCGAGTACCTCGGCGTGCGCCTGGGGGCACCTTCACGGCGGGTGCGGGGGCGTGGGGCGGCGGGGCCTGCGCCACGCCGACCGGGGGGGCCGCTGTGGCCCCAGAACCGTCTATCCTAT
>JAUWLR010000239.1 GCA_030613615.1 Candidatus Eiseniibacteriota bacterium | reverse complement strand
TAGGCCGCATGCGGTGATCGCCAACAACAGCGACGCATCGGCACGGTCAGGTTCATTCGTTGCGTCGGCGCTCGATTCACGTGTTCAGCACCGCAATGGCCGCACCTGTGAGTGACTTAGAGTCCCTGGAGGCCGGGAGTTGGAACCACATCGTGGCCCATATCGAACGGCCATCTGAACTAGCCGGCGACAACGCACTGCGATAGACGCGAGCCTAGCGTACGTTCGTATCATTTGACCCCTGGAGGGACGGGAGAGATACTGAGCGAGATCAAGCGTCTCAGTTTCAGGGAGTTCAGCCATCTGCTGATGGCGGAACCCGGCTGATCTCCCCCGGTCCCAACAGGAGGTGATCCGTGCAGTCGCAAGCTACAGGGCGCCACAAGACCGCCCGTGCCTACGGCGCTGACAGGTTGCGGAACAAGACCGCCCGTCAAGCCATCATACATGCCATCGGACGGGACTTCAATCTCACCCCGCTCATCGCTGAGGCCTACTTCTCGCAGGTCTCCACGTACTTCAGCCAGCATGCAGACGTTACCCTGAGCACGGGGCAGGTCTGCTACGAGGCAGTCTCTGCTTCCGAACCCGCCAGCAAGCACATAGCCCTGGCGGCCCGCGTCTCCGTGCGGCTGACGCTCTTCGATCCCCAGGTCGACCTTACCGTGCTCGTCGAGCACGGCCTCGCAGGGCTCAGACGACATCGGATCATGCGCATGACCCGAGAAGCGATCGATCAGGGCGCGCTCCTCTCCTACGAGGACCTCGCCATGCTCCTGACCATCAGTCCCGCTACCGTCCGCCGGGATGCCCGTGCCCTCCGCAAGGACGGCAAGGTCGTCATGACACGCGGCTGGAAGCACGACATGGGACCCGGCACCAGCCACAAGGCCCAGATCATCGACCTCTTCCTCAAGGGATACCAGTTCACCGAGATAGAGCTCAAGACCAACCACTCTGAGACCAGCGTCAGACGCTATCTCAATGACTTCATCCAGGTCGTGGCGCTACACCACCAGGGCTTCTCAGTCGCCCAGATCCGCCAGGTCTCGGGCTTCTCCGAGCGCCTTACAGGCGAGTACATCGAACTCTACAGCCACTACGACGGCAAGGAGAACGACCGCCTGGCTCTCCTCCTGGAGCCCGCTTCCCCGGAAAAAGGGGCCCCACAGGAGGTCACGACATGAAGCTCCCGACCCGCAACTACAGGCCCATGACGGCCGAGGAGATCAACCACAAGAAGTTCCGCCGCATCCACGACAAGTCGCTCGAGCAGGTACTCCTGCACCGCTTCCTCAACCACTACGGATACGAGAAGGGCGAGGTCACCGCCAGAGCCATCATCGACGATCTGCTCCAGCTCATCGAGCGTCACTTCCTCGTCTGCCGTCCCCACGAGGACGCCGTGCTCCTGAAGTATGGACAGATGGCCTGGCCCGCAGTCCCCATCGAGGAACGTCCCAAACGCGGTCAGCGCATACAGGACATCCCTATGAAGCTCGTCGTCCTCACCTTCCTCGCGGACGAGGACATACAATCGATCCGCGAGGGCTTCCGCTCACGCGAACTCCGCATACGACGCATGGTCCGATGGGCCGACGAAGCCTTCGACCAGGGAGCGCTCTTGAGCCAGCTCGATCTCGCCGTCCTCCTCAACGTCTGTGATGGCGTAGTCAGCGACTACGTCAACGAGTATCAGAAGACCTCCGGCCGGCTCCTGCCCACGAGGGGCAACATCCACGACCTCTCTGGACACATCACGCACAAGCGCGAGATCGTCTCACTCTATCTGCAGGGTTACGACACCCCACGCATCGCAAGGAAGACCCGACACGCAAAGGAGTCCGTCGACCGATACATCCGCGACTTCGAGACCGTACGCCTGGTTATGCAGATCTCCACCGACCCCGCCGAGATCGGACGGCTCGCCAGGCTCAACCCGAAGGTCGTCCAGCAGTACCTCGACCTCATGCCGCTCGACCCTCGTTCCGATACAGAAGAACCCGCCGACGGCCACGAACGCCCGACGGCGGGTCCTCAAGATCAACCGGTGTCCCCGGACACCCCCACAACCAGCAAGGAGGTGCACACAGAGTTTGCAGCTACGCCCGCCACCGGCGTAAGATAAACCTTGCTCCCATCCCTCCCCACACCCCTCCCGGTGTCATATGATACTATCGTAGCAGCACGATCTTCCGGATCGCGCTCCACTGCGCGGCCTCCACACGGCAGAAGTACACCCCACAGGCCGCCCGCTGCCCGGCACTCGTGCGGCCATCCCAAGTCGCCGAGTGTCGGCCCTCCAATGCGGGCCCGTCGTGCAGGACCCTAACCTCGCGTCCTCCCACGTCGTAGATCGCTACGACCAGATGTGTCACAGCCGATGGCAGATCGTAGCACACCACCGCTGAGCGTTCTGTGGGATTGGGCGAGGGAGCGTGAACGGCGAA
>JAUWLR010000159.1 GCA_030613615.1 Candidatus Eiseniibacteriota bacterium | reverse complement strand
ACCTCTCGTTGTCGCTGACGGGATGCGCGAGGCGAGGATGTTCGACGTCGTCCTCGTGAGCGACAAGAACCTGATCGGCGAGATCATCGAGGTCAAAGGCGACCTGGCGTCGATCCAGGTCTACGAGGACACGAGGGGTCTCGGTCCCGGCGAGCCGGTCGTTTCGACGGGAGAACCCCTGTCGGTCGAGCTGGGGCCCGGGCTCATCGAATCCATCTACGACGGCATCCAGCGGCCCCTCGACAAGATCCGGGAGATGGTCGGCGCGCACATCACGCGTGGAGTCTCCGTCCCGAGCCTCGACAGAGACAAGGTGTGGGAGTTCACGGCGACGGCCACGGTGGGTGATGAGGTCGTGGGTGGTGACATCCTGGGCACCGTGCAGGAGTCGGCGCTGGTCCTGCACAAGATCCTGGTGCCGCCCCGCATCTCCGGGAAGATTACGAAACTCGAGAGCGGCAGTTACAAGGTGACCGACACGATTGGCGAGCTCGAGGGCCAGGGCGGCAAACACGACCTCGGCCTGATGCAGCGCTGGCCGGTGAGGGTTGCGCGGCCGTACAAGGAGCGCCTGAGCCCGGAAGAACCCCTCGTCACGGGGCAGCGCGTCATCGACACCTTCTTCCCGATCGCCAAGGGCGGGACGGCGTGCGTGCCCGGCCCGTTCGGCGCGGGCAAGACGGGCGTTCAGCCCCAGCTCGCGAAGTGGGCCGACGCCGAGATCGTTATCTTCATCGGCTGCGGGGAGCGCGGCAACGAGATGCCCGACGTGCTTATGGAGTTCCCGGAGCTCAAGGACCCGCGGTCCGGCGAGCCCTTGATGAAGCGAACCGTCCTCGTGGCGAACACGTCCAACATGCCCGTGGCGGCGCGCGAGGCCTCTATCTATACGGGAATCACGATCGCCGAGTACTACCGCGACATGGGCTACTCGGTCGCCGTGATGGCCGACTCGACGTCGCGTTGGGCCGAAGCGCTCCGCGAGATGTCTGGTCGGCTCGAGGAGATGCCCGGCGAGGAAGGCTACCCGGCCTATCTCCCAGCGCGCGCGGCGCAGTTCTACGAGCGCGGGGGCAGGGTCAGGACGCTGGGCACAGACGAGCGCATCGGCGCGCTGTCGGTGGTGGGCGCTGTCTCGCCTCCCGGCGGAGACCTCTCCGATCCGGTCGTTCAGGCGACGCTCAAGGTTGTGAAGGTCTTCTGGTCGCTCGAGGACTGGCTGGCGTACGAGCGGCACTTCCCCGCGATCAACTGGTTGACCAGCTACTCGCTCTACCACGACAGCCTCGAGGAGTACTTCCGGAGCGAGGTCTCCGAAGAGTGGCAGGGCATGCGCCAGGAAGCGATGAGAATCCTCCAGCAGGAAGCTGAGCTTAAGGAGATCGCGCGCTTGGTCGGCGTCGACGCGCTGTCCAACCGAGACAGGCTCGTCCTCGGGACGGCGAAAGCGATTCGCGAGGACTTCCTGCACCAGAACGCGTTCGATGACGTCGACACCTACACATCGTTCCCGAAGCAGTACAGAATGCTCAGGAACATCATTGTGATGAATCGCCACGCGCGCGACGCGGTAGAGCAGGGCGTGCCGTCCGAGGCGGTATTCGGTCTGCCGGTGCAGGAAGAGATCTCGCGGGCGCGGTACATCCCGGAGGCCGAGATAGACGAACTGGACGCCATCGCCGGACGCATCGAGACGCAGATACGTGGGCTCGTCGAAGAGCGGGCGGGCGTGAGGGATGCGGTGCAGTAGCCGGGCGAGACGCTTCCGACGGCGCGGGGACAACGCGGGCGTAGCCCCGGAGCGAGACGCGAGGAACCGTACGGGAAAACGGGAGAACCTATTCCAGGAGAGCTGCCGATGGTGAAGGAATACAGGACCGTCCAGGAGATTGCGGGACCACTCTTGCTGGTCGGGGGGGTCTCCGGAGTCAAGTACGAGGAACTGGTCGAGGTTGAGCTCCCGGGTGGCGAGGTGAGGCGGGGCAGGGTGCTCGAGGTCGATGAGGACACCGCGCTGGTGCAACTGTTCGAGGGCGCGACGGGCGTTTCCGTCGACAGTGCGAAAGTGCGCTTCCTTGGGCGCGGGCTCGAACTCGGGCTCTCGCCCGACATCCTGGGGCGTGTGTTCGACGGGCTAGGGCGTCCGAAGGATGGGGGTCCTGCGATCATCCCGGAGATCAAGCGCGATGTGGCCGGTTCGCCCCTGAACCCGACGGCGCGCGACTACCCCAACGAGTTCATTCAGACCGGCATCTCCTCCATTGACGGGCTGAACACGCTGGTGCGCGGCCAGAAGCTCCCGATCTTCAGCGGCTTCGGCCTCCCGCACGCGGCGCTCGCCGCTCAGATCGCGCGGCAGGCGGCGGTGCTTGGGACCGAGAGCAGCTTCGCTGTCGTGTTCGCGGCGATGGGCATTACGTTCGAAGAGGCCGAGTATTTCATCGCCGATTTCCGCAGAACCGGCGCCATCGAGCGCGCGGTCCTGTACGTCAACCTGGCCAGCGACCCCGCGATCGAGCGCATCGCGACGCCGCGTATGGCACTGACGGCGGCCGAGTACCTGGCGTACGAACTTGAAATGCACGTGCTGGTCATCCTCACGGACCTCACGAACTACTGCGAGGCGCTCCGTGAAATATCGGCGGCGCGCAAGGAGGTCCCCGGGCGGCGAGGATACCCCGGGTACCTCTACACAGACCTCTCGACTCTCTACGAGCGCGCCGGGCGCATCAAGGGCAAGGGCGGTTCCATCACGCAGATCCCGGTCGTGTCGATGCCCGAGGACGACAAGACGCACCCCATTCCCGATCTCACGGGCTACATCACCGAGGGTCAGATCATCCTCGATCGCGCGCTCCACCGGAAGGGCATCTATCCCCCGATCAACGTGCTGCCGTCGCTCTCGCGTCTCAGGGACAAGGGCATCGGTGAAGGGCGGACTCGGGAGGACCACGCTAACCTCGCGAACCAGCTCTTTGCGGCCTACGCGCACGGCAAGGAGGCGCAGGAGCTGGCGGTCATCCTCGGCGAGGCCGCGCTCTCGCCGGAGGACAAGGCGTTCTTCAAGTTTGCCGACGTCTTTGAGGACAGGTATGTCAAGCAGGGAGGTGACGAGAACCGCACGATCGAGGAAACGCTGACGCTCGGGTGGGAGCTTCTCGAAATCCTGCCGCTGTCCGAGCTCAAACGCGTCAAGCCTGCGCAAATCGAGAAGTACCTCAAGCGCACGGGCGCCGAGGCGAAGGACGCGCTGGCGGAGAAGGAAGTGACAGAGAGGAAATAGGCTGACGGTGTGACCGGGCGCTGTCTGGCCCGCTGCCGGAAGAGAGACATGAGACTTCGAGCGAATCCTAACAGAATGCAGCTTCTCAGGCTGAGGCGCCGCCTGACGCTCGCGAAGCGCGGGCACAAGCTGCTCAAGGATAAACAGGAGGAGCTGATGCGGCGCTTCCTGGGGATGGTGCACAGCGCCCGCGACCTCCGAGTCGAGGTCGAGAACGAACTCGCCCTCGCCCACCGCGCATTCGTGTCCGCCAGGTTTGAGATGGACGGAAGCGCCATGGCGTCGGCTTTGGCTTTCTCGCGGAGGGTCGTCGAGCTCAAAGCTGAACGCGAGCAGGTGATGAACCTGAAAGTCCCGAAGTTCCACGTCGAGATACCTTCGGACGCGGAGTTCGGTTACGGCTACGGTGAGACCACCATGGATCTCGACCGCGCGCTCGAGATGTACGCTGCCGTGCTTCCGAGGCTGATGTCCCTGGCCGAGGTCGAGAAGGCAATCCAGCTTCTGGCCGCCGAGCTGGAGAAGACCCGGCGGCGGGTCAACGCGCTCGAGCACATCCTCGTGCCAAGCCTTGAGGAGACCATCAGGTTCATCTCGGACCGTCTGTCGGAGATGGAGCGCGCCACGGCGACCAGGCTGATGAAGATCAAGGACATCGTGCGGGAGCACTAACGCGGTGCGGCGACATCTATGTGAAACGCGCGGCGTCCGAAAAGAGAGCGGGGCGCCGTGTGGGCGCCCCGCCTGAAACATCTCTGCAGGCCTTCAAGCCGCCGTTCCGCCGAGAGGCGGCACGGAAGCTCTGTGGCCGCGATCCTACCAGTAGACCGAGAGGTAGACCGAGGCGGCCCCGAAGCCCATGAACGTACCACTGAGCTCGTTGAAAGTAGTGGTCACACCACCGATGTCTGTTTCGACCTGGCTGGACCAGCTGGTGAAGCCGGCCAGGTACTCGCCGCCGAACGTCATGCAGTCGGTGAAGCCCCACTCGAAGCCCAGGAGGCCGAAGCCGGCGAAGGAAGAACCGGTGTACTCCCATGTGTCGCCGACACCGTCCGTGTCCTTATCAGCAAACGCCGAGTAGCCGGCACCGACACCCCAGTAAGGAGAGACAGAGGAGCACGCGGCACCCATGTGCTTCTCGTAGGCGGCATTCACGCCGTAGACGTTGTAGTCGCTCTCCCAGTCAAAGTCATCGTTCTTGAACGAGTCCTTGCCGAACTGAACGCCGCCGCGGATGGCCGTGCCATCGGCGATGTAGTAGCGCAAGCCGAAGCCATACTGGCCACCGTATCCGTCGACCTGCAGGTTGTCGAAGCCGCTGAACATGAAGACCAGGGCCTTGTCGCCCCTTGACGTCGGAACCTCGGCGGCCAGAGCGGTCGTAGCGACGAGCATCACAGCGAGAACGATAAATATGAACAGCTTCATGACACTTCCTCCTTAGGAGAATCCCTGTTGAAGACCTCTACTCCTGTCCCATGCCTCCCGCAACCACAGGCACACAGGCCAAGAACTCAGATCCTCCTTCCTTGGTATGCCCGCCGAGCGTCGCGTGGTGCCAGCGCGTGGATGTCCCTGCTCGTG
>JAUWLR010000282.1 GCA_030613615.1 Candidatus Eiseniibacteriota bacterium | reverse complement strand
GTCTTCTGGTTCGTGCTGTACGCCTGGTCGGGCCTGGGCGCCGCGTTCGGCCCGGGCATAGTGCTTTCGCTCTGGTGGAAGCGGACGACCAAGTGGGGTGTGTTCTGGGGCATGGTCACAGGCTCGGTGATAACGGTCATCTGGCATAACGTGCCGGTGCTCAAGGGCTTTGTGTACGAGCTCGTCCCCGCCTTCATCTTCGCCCTCGTGGCAGTTGTTGTCGGGAGCCTGCTGACGAGGCCGCCGGCCGAGGTCGACATAGACGATTAGTCAGGAAGGCAGCGTATGCGGATGCTGGTACTTGGCGGAGGCCTCATGGGGCGCGCCGCCGCGTGGGACATGTGCAGACAGCCCGACGTCGGGGAAGTCACGATCGCCGACGTCGACGGACAGAGGGCGAAGGAGGCCGCCGAGTTCGCGCGATGCGACTGCGTCAGGCACGTGGAGCTCGACGTCAAGAAGAAGGAGGATATGCTCGCGGCCATGAAGGAGGCCGACGCGGTGCTCGGCGCCGTGAGCTACACGGTCAACCTCGAGCTGTCTGAGCTTGCCATCGAGGCGGGAGTCCACTTCAACGACATGGGCGGCAACAACACGGTCGTCGCCGAGCAGCTCAAACTCGACGAGAGGGCGAAGGCCGCAGGCATCTCGATAATCCCGGACACGGGGCTGGCCCCGGGCATGGTCTGCCCGCTCGCGATGCACGGTGTCAGGAAGATGGACGAGGCCGAGAGCGTGCGCATCCGGGTGGGCGGGCTACCCCAGAAGCCGCGCCCTCCGCTGAACTACATGCTCGTGTTCTCGGTCGAGGGGCTCATCAACGAGTACGTCGAGCCCTGCGTGGCCATCCGAGACGGGAAGATCGTTGAGAACATCAAGCCGCTGGTGGACCTCGAGGAGATCGAGTTCCCGCCGCCCTTCGGGAAGCTCGAGGCGTTCAACACGGCCGGTGGCACGTCGACTCTCCCCCACACGCTGCTCGGGCTGGTGCGCGAGCTGGACTACAAGACGATCCGGTACCCCGGACACGCGGACAAGATGCGGACCATCCTCGAGCTGGGACTGATGGACAGCACGCCGGTCGATGCCGGCGGACTGATGGTGCCGCCACGAAGCGTCCTCGAGAGCGTCATCGCCAACAACCTCCCGAAAGGGCACGACGACGTCGTACTGGTTCGCGTGACCGTCGAGGGGAAGAAGGACGGGAAGAAGGCGCGCGCCGTCTACGAGATGATCGACTACAGGGACGAGAAGACGGGGTTGACCGCGATGATGCGGGGCACGGCGCTGCCGGCGTCGATCATCACCCTGATGATGGCCCGCGGTGAGACGGCGCCCGGAGCGATTCCTCAGGAGCTCGCCATCGACGGCGACCGCTTCATCGAGGAGATCCTCGCGCGCGGCATGCCGCTAGAGGTGCGACTGGAGACCACGTAGCGGCACCTGCGCTCGGTCGACGGCGCGGCTGGTGGACGAGTGGACGTACAACGTACAAGGGGGAAGGCGCCACGCCTTCCCCCTTGGTTTTTCCCTCATCGGAAGCGGTG
>JAUWLR010000261.1 GCA_030613615.1 Candidatus Eiseniibacteriota bacterium | reverse complement strand
CAGGGGGCGCTCCAGCTCCAGCCGCACGACCAGCACGCGCACCACCACGACGAGGAGGCCCTGGACCAGCTCGAGCAGCAGGAGGACGAGCAGCAGGGCGAGGACCAGCAGGAACAGGATCAGCAGGACCAGGCGATGTCGCAGGAGGAAGCGGAGCGACTGCTGGATGCAATAGAGGCCGCCGAGGAGGAGCTTCAGGCCAAGCTCCGGGCAGCCAGGGCAGGGAAGAGGGAGAAAGTTGACAAGGACTGGTAGGGCCGCAGCGCTTGTGGTCCTCATCCTCATACTCGCGGGTGCCGTTTCCGCGCGAGCTGACGACCTGACGGTCAGGGCCCGTGTGGACCGGACGATTGCGTCCCTGAACGATCACGTGACGCTCAGCATCGACGTCACGGGGACCATGAGGCACGTTGGTACGCCGAAGCTCCCACCGCTGGACGCCGACTTCTCCGTCTACTCGGCCGGTTCCTCTACGAACATGAGTTGGGTGAACGGCGCGATGACCAGTTCGCGCACCTGGACCTACAGGCTCGTCCCGAAGAGGGCGGGCTCCTTCACCATAGGCTCGGTGGAGGTGGAGTTCGGCGCCGACGTCTACTCGACCGAACCCATCCAGATCGAGATCGTCGAGGGCGAGGCTCCCGGAACCGCATCTCAGCCCCAGGAGCGTCCCTCATCGGGCGTGGAATCGGCCGGGCGCGACGTCTTCATCACCACGTCGGTCGATCAGAACCGCGCCTACATGGGTGAGCAGGTGACGCTCTCCTTCAAGTTCTACCGGGCGGTCGAGCTGTGGGAACAGCCGCGCTACGAGGCGCCGGAACTCACGGGTTTCTGGGTCGTCGACATCCCGGACCACGAGGAATACTACGAGGTCGTCGACGGCGTCCGGTATGCGGTTATCGAGATCAAGACGGGGCTCTTCGGCACGTCCGTCGGCCCCGCGACGGTGGGTCCTGCCTCGCTGTCCTACCGCGAGCGGACCGCGCCCGTCACGTTCTTCTCCCGAGGAGGGCCCGTCAGGACGCTGTCCACCGAACCCATCGAGATAGAGGTCGTTCGGCTTCCCTCGGAAGGCAGGCCGGCGAAGTTCGGAGAGGCGGTGGGCGACTACAACTTCACTGCGACGCTCGAGAGCGAAACTGTCGATCAGTGGAAGCCGGTCACGCTCAAGATCTCGGTCGCGGGAAACGGCAACGTGCGGACGATCCCCGATCCTGAGCTGCCCGACCTGCCGGAGTTCAGGATCTACGAATCCGGCACATCGACGGACACGAGCACGAGAAACGGCGTGGTGTCCGGGCGGAAGACCTACGAGTACGTCCTGGTGCCGCAGACTGCCGGGCCCAAGACGATCCCCGCTATCACCCTGTCCTTCTTCGACCCGCGGCGGGAGACGTATCGCACGGCCGCGTCACCCGATCTCTCGCTGAGCGTTCTTCCCGCTGAGGAGGGCGACGC
The DNA here is from genome assembly GCA_030613615.1 of Candidatus Eiseniibacteriota bacterium. Taxonomy (GTDB): domain Bacteria; phylum Joyebacterota; class Joyebacteria; order Joyebacterales; family Joyebacteraceae; genus JALGZG01. The sequence goes on along the minus strand of JAUWLR010000261.1, from coordinate 638 downwards.
AGGGCCGGATCTTCCCGCGCGCGCCGCGATCGCGCGGCTCGGGCGGGACATTCGGTACATCCACGAGCCGGAGACGATACGAGCGGCCCGACCGCCCGTCCACCGGCGCGCATCGTTCCTCCTGCTGCAGCTGATACCGCTTGCGTCTCTTGCAGGTGCGGTCGGCATCCGGAGAAGGCGTGACAGGTTCGCCGGTGAGGAGGGCCTCGAGCGGTTCGTCAGGGCGCCGGCGCGCGCGAGGCGCGAGTTGGCGGCTGCTCGCAAGGGAGTGGACGCGGGCGATGCGGGCGCGGTGTGCTCCTCGGTGTCGAGGGCGGTCGTTGACTTCATCGGTGACCGTCTGAGGGTCGGCGCGCGCGGCATGACGCTGCCCGAGCTGGCCGGTCTTCTCAGGTCGTCGGGCGTGGACGAGTCGACGATCGAGAGGGTCAAGAACCTCCTGAGCCAGTGTGATCTCGGCCGGTTCGCCGGTGACTTCGGAACGGTGGAGAGTGAGAGTCTGCTTCGGGAGGCCGAGGAGTGTCTGAGAGAGCTCGAGCGGCTGTCGGCGAAGAGGCGAAGGCGATGAGACGTCGGACGGTGGCGGACGAGAGACGAGCGATGAGACGTCGGACGGTGGCGGACAGGACACGAGGGGT
>JAUWLR010000127.1 GCA_030613615.1 Candidatus Eiseniibacteriota bacterium | reverse complement strand
TGTCCTTCCCCCACCTCTCTAGAAAGGAGCACCTCCTATGGCTCTCATCGTCGGCATCGACCTCGGACGTAAGAGCGCACACGACGCCGTCATCCTCAGACGCGATACGGGACTCGAGACCGGACGAGGCTTCCGCTTCACCTCCTCACCCGAGGGCTTCCACAAGCTCTTCCGAAAGATCGAGGCTGTGAACAACGATGAAGAACACGTCGACTTCGTCATCGACTCGCCGGGAAGAGCATGGATCCCTGTCGCCGCCGTCCTGAAGGCCAACGGCTTCCGCGTCTACAGACCCTCAGCATACCGCGTAAAGAAGACTCGAGAGGCAGGGCATCGCAGGAACAAGACCAACCGCATCGACGCCTTGACCCTCGCCCGGTGCCTCAGGAACTACCCTAAGGATACCGCCCAGGTCGTCCTCCCTCAAGGTGATCACGCACGACTCGACCAGATCGTCAGACAGCGCGATCGCGTCGTCGACTCACTCGCCAGACGCAAGCAGCGCATACAGGACCTCTGTGAAGCCGTCAATCCGGGCCTCACGAAGCTCCCAGACGGCTTCCTTATCAACGAGGCCGGCCGTGCCTTCCTGCGTGCCTACGTCGATCCCAGAGCCGTCCTCAGACTCGGCAAGAAACGGCTCGGGCTCTTTCTGCAGAAACGCTATCGACTCGAACTCGAACCCGAGACACTCGATAAGCTCTTCCAGGCGTGCAGCGACGCCGTCCAACTCTACCAGCCCGTCCGAGATGCCGACTCCATGCCCTTCGACGAACGGATCCTCCAGGACGAGTTGAACTGGGAGCTCGATCAGCTCGAACGAGAGGAACAACGTCGCGGTCTGCTCGAGCACGAGATCAAGAAGCTCAACAAGAAGATCGATCCTACGGACTCACTCATCTCACTCCCGGGCATCCGGCACATCCTTGCGGCCGGCATCCGTACCTGTGTCGGCGACATCGACCGCTTCGAAACCCTCAACAAACACAAGGGCTTCGCAGGCTTCTATCCTTCCGTCAGGAAGACCGGTGACCACGCATCCTCGCCTATGCCCATGTCGAAGATGAGCTGCAACCGCTACAAACGATGTCTCTACCTCGCGGCCGAGAACGCGTACAAGTGGGACCTCGAAATGGCCGCCTTCTATCACAAGAGGAGACGAGCCGGACACACACATACACAGGCCGTCTGTGCCGTCGCAAACGCCAAGCTCCTCCCCAGGATCCCTCACCTCATGAAAGAGCTCAAGCAAGCGGAGTCCAGAAAGACCACGCGACCGCACTACGTCTTCCGCGATCTGTCGGGCAACCCCATCAGCAAAACCGAGGCGAAAGCCATCATCACAGCTACCTGGGGCGACGTTGACTACTCCAAGAAAGCCCTGGCAACGGCTTAGAGGATGTTAGACGGCATTCGTTCGCGCCCGCCCGCGTTGCATCGCCCGCACGACACCAAGTACGAAGTTCGACCGCGGCACCCGCTTCATGTAGTCCAGGTACTCGTCCCCGAACTTCGTGATACCCTCCTGATCTGCGCGTCCAATCTGCACGCAGGCCAGAACACACGCTGGAACACCCACAACAACGACCAGCCAATGCTGCGAGATCAGTGCTAGACCCGCGTTCACGAGTGGCAGCGCTACATACTGAGGATGCCTGATGATGCCGTACACACCCGTGTCCACGAGATCCTCAGTATGTATGTAGCTCTTGCCTGCCCGGACGTGCCCAGCCCTGCGGAGAGTGACGATCGGCGCCCACCCGAAGATCAAAGAGATCAACCACAGCACGAGCCCCAGCAGCTTGAGGGCTGGTACTCCTCCAACCGAGAAGAAGAACATCAGCACAAACTGCACAAGTGTTAGGGCACCTGCCGTCGCGAGAACGCACCTTCCGGTACGGACCATGTCCTGTCCATCTCTCTCGAATGCCGTCTAACGGACCGCGTATAACCCGCGAGCGTCAAGGGTGGCGCGGGGTGTGCGTCGGGCGCGTCAGCGCCCGGTGCAGCCGACGTGATAGCCAAGCTCGTCGGGTTCAGACGCTCACCGCCGTATTCGCGTCGATACGCTATCCGAAATTCGACCGATGCCCTCTGAAGCGTCGAAGGAATCGACATATGGTAGTAATATGTCGAAAATGTCAGCAATTGTCGACACGTAATCTCCATCGTGTCGAAGGAATAGGCATTTCAAGCACTCAGCACCTCGATGAGGGCCGGATGCTTGTAGACGACTTCGCGACCGCGCTTCTCCGGCTCCAGTATGCCCATTCGCTGGAGTTCCTGGAGGTACTCGGACGCTGTCTGCCGCTTTGCTATCCCTGACTCCACCAAGAAAGCGATCTTGCAGTAGGGCTGGCTGAGAACCAGCTCCATCAACTCCTTGGAGTAGATCTTCGGCGCCTCACCACGACACAACTCGACTGTGCTATCGAACAACTCCCGAATCGCGTCTATCCGGCTCGTCGTCCAAGAGGCTGTCTCCTCGACACCGCGTAGCATGTAGAGCAACCAAGGCTCCCAGGCTCCATCCTTGGTCACCGATTGCAGCAGTTGGTAGTAGTTCTGCTTGTTGCCGAGGATGAAACGACTCATATAGAGAACGGGGATGTCCAGAAGCCCTGTGTGGAGAAGGTAGAGTATGTTGAGTATCCGCCCGGTTCGCCCGTTGCCGTCGCTGAACGGGTGTATCGCTTCGAACTGGTAGTGGGCAACGGCCATCCGGATCAGCGGGTCTGGTCCGCCCTCTGCTAGGAGATAGGACTCGAGGTTCTCCAGCTTCGAGAACATGTTGGGGCCACCCATTGGCGGGGTGTAGGCAGTCCGCCCGGTGGCATGGTTGAAGATCCGGACTCCCTTGCCGGCCTGAACTGCACATCCTCATCGAGGAGGGTCGAGCAAACAGCGCGAATCAGCCCAAGATCCAAGGGCTGCCGCCGCAGCCTCTCGTAACCTAGACGAAGCGCAGCCCGGTACCGAAGGACCTCCTTTGTGTGGGGGTCCTTCACGCTGGCCTCGTCCGTGGCCCCCAGAAAGAGATCATCCTAAGTTGTGACGATGTTCTCGACTTCCGAACTCAGCTTCGCCTCTTGAAGGGGAATCGCATTGATGAGCATGGCTTGGTTCGGAATCTTCTCGCCCGCTCCCTTCACTTCTGCGAGCGCCCGTGCTGCCTGCACACACGCTCACATGACCTCCCGCGACTCAACATCGGCGGTCGGAGGTAGTTCAGGCAGTGCATCGTACGCGACGCCTGGATTGTAGTCCATCGACCTCCCCCATCCTCGTGACGTCAAGATCTCACGTCGTATCTGCTCTCCACGACATCATTGGGCGGTACCTGATGGACTGCGTACCAGCCGCGGGTGTCAAGGCTAGCGCCGGTGTGTGCGTCGCGGGTGAAAGCCCGCGGTGCAGTCGGCGTGACAGCCAAGCCGGCGGCTCGACCCAGAGCATCCCGTCTATCACGAACTTGAAGGCCCATGCGCCCTGGCCCCCAAACTGCTCAAGAGGTCGTCGCAACTCATAGACGCCCGGCTCCTTGAGCTCCATCATCCACGCATCCGTCGACCAGCCGTTGAACTCGCCGGCCACTGCGACACCTGAGCGCTCAGACAACTCGATGTCGATTATCGCCACGCGCTGCCCATTGTCCCCGCGCGTCACGACCCCATACCGATTGCGATCGAACGTGAACACCACCTCTTCGCCCTCGAGGCGGAAGCCCACCGGCTCGACCTCTTCGGCCGCCGCACTGCCGACGGCCTCAACCTGAACAGCAGCCGGCTGCGCCAGTGCCGCAACCGAAACTAGAAGACAGACGACCGCGACCGCCAGGACGCCCACGGTTCTCCAGGGTGCGGCCATCAGGACGCTCACGATTCTCCCGGGCGCGGCCATCCACACACGCACGATTCCCCGACGCACGACAGTCATGTTCACATTTCCCCCTTCTCGAGCGACCGCTCAAGCTCCGCCGAGAGCGTGTTGACCACCTCGGCGACCCTCGCGGTGCGCTCCTCGTACTCCGCGAGCAGCCGCTCGGCGGAGTCCGGCTCGTTCTTGTAGTCCAGGTCCATGGCAGAGGCGACGATGCCGAAGTACTCGGGCCGAAGCGTATCCTCAGCGCCGACGGACAACCGGTACGCGTTTCTCAGGTTCTTCAGAAACTCGAGCGCGCCGCTCAGGTAGGCCATCTCCTGTGCGTGGGCGGAGTCCCGCCTGGCTATGATAGGAAGCAGTCCCGTGTTGACCGGATGCCTGATCTTGAACGCGGTCTTGTACATCAGAAGCAGCATGAGGATGTCCCTCAGTCCGCCGATGCCGTCCTTGACGTCGGTGGACCCGAGACCACTCGCCACCACATCCGCGTGGCGCGACTCGAGTTCCTTCCTCATACTCGTCACGTAGTCCAGCCGCTTGGTGAACAGGCGCCCGCGGACGATGCGCCGCCAGTAAGCCTCCGCGAACCGCTTCGTGCCCACGATCATCCTGCCCTCGAGGATCTGAGACCTGTCAATGAAGGCATCGGGTCGATCCGCGTCCAGGAATTCCTGGAGTTCCGTCAGCGTCGTCACGTAGTGCCCGAAGTGGTCGGCGAACCTATAGTGCGGCAGCGTACCCCTCTTGATGATCTGGACGTTCATCTTCGCCACAATCCTGTCGGCGTAGGCCCGCACGTCCTCGTGGCTGGTATTGAGGAGTATCATGAGATCGAAGTCGTCGTCGTAGGCCTGCTCGCGCCCCAAGCCCCCGGTCGCATAGACGGCCAGCAGGTCGTGGGTGGAGACCCGGAATCGTTCGTTCCTGTCCACTTCCCGCTTGCAGGCGTCGAACAGGTTCTCGATGTAAGTGTCCGCCATCCGCGTGAACTGCGCGTCGGACTGCGCCGCGGGCGCTCCGGAGAGCGTGCCCAGTCCGATACGGAGGAACTCGAGGTCGTAGTAGTCCCCCAGCTTCTTCGCCCTCGCGGCGTACTCGGTCTCAGAATCGACGGCCGCGATCACGCCCCTGGAGATATCGCGGAGCGCGCTCTGATCGTCCAGGTTCGTCAGGCACGACTCATACTCCTCACCGGCTCTCTCGAGGAAGCGCAGGAAGTAGCGGCTGGACCAGGTGTGGACGTCCAGCAGTCTCTGCAGCCTGTCTCGCCACAGGACGACCTCCGGGTCCCAGATATCAGTGTCGAGAAGCTCGGACATCTCCCGCACCGCATCGTCGCCGAGACTGAGCAGGTATCGATTGATCAACCTCGGCCATCTGAAGAAGAGCTCGATCAGGCGAACCCCCCCGTAGGGCGAGTCCATGAGCCTCTTCCGGAACGCGGTGCTCAGCTCCTCGAAGAGCCGACCGCACCCCGGGCAGTTCCTGTTGTCGGAGAGAATCGTGATGAACGCCATCACCGTGCCGAGCGCGTGGTCGGCGCAACCGGCGAGCGCGTCGACGATCTTCGCTCTTGAGGCGGCCGGGAGCGTATCGAGGTCAGAGATGTACCGCTTGAGCAGGCGGTTGTCATCCTGCTTGACCATCTCGATGAGATCCCGCCAGTAGGTCGTCCCCTTGAAGAAGGCGCTCCGACGTGCGAAGTCCTCCGGGACATTGCCCACGTACGAGGGAGAGAACATGTCCGCGAAGACGGTGTTGCTCTTGAGATGGTCCGTGCAGAGCGGCATCAGGGAGGCCGCGTTCTTGCGGACGCTCTCGATGTGCTCGTAGTAGTCGACCAGGAGATGTGTCCCGGGACGGATGGTGCCGACCGGCCTGTAGCCCAGTATCCGCGCCACGTTGTCCAGGTTGTCTCGCATGATGTCATCGTCGAGGTAGATCTCCTCATCCTGCGCGACTACGAGCTGGTAGATGAAGCGGAAGACCTCGAGGAAGCTCAGGGACTTCTCCAGGTCGTCCAGGGTCCCGGCATGCTCCGGCATCTTGACCCTGAGCGCCTCGGAGATGCGCCAGGCGTTGACCTCGCCGACCTGATAGATGGTCTTGAGCACGGCCAGGAGGCCCTTGATCGTCCGGAGCCCGTCGTCCTTCGGGTAGATGCGCTCGGTCGCCAGGGGCCTGCTGAGAAGCGACCGCACCTCGCCGAGCATGCCGCGCAGATAGCCCTCGTGCCACTTCTGGTCCTCGCTGGGGCGATGGAAGTACCGCGAGACGATCGACATCTGGAACTCGTGGAAGAGCGCCTCGTCCCCGGTGATGAGGGCTCCACCGAGCATCTCGCTGACCAGGACGAAATCGTGGACGGCGCCGTCGAGCATCTTGCGGTACTCCGGGATCGCGGCGCTGTAGCCTCGCTCGCCCACATGCTCGGAGATGTGGAAGTGCATGCTGGTCGCGTACCGCAGCATCTCGGAGCTGACTTTCGCGACCGCCTCGTTCAGACTGTCACGTCCGGCGCCGCCATCGTCGATGACGCCCACGTCGATGTCCTCGAGGTCGGCCTTAGTCCCTACGCCGATGAGCGCATACCTGGGAACGTCCATGCCTGCGAGGAAGAGCTCAAGGAGCTTGGTCATGTAGCAACCGGAGAGCGTGCGGAAGGTAACGCCGGTCTTGAGCATGAACTGCCGCTCGACGGCCGACCTGTCCATGGGCGATGCGAGATTGAGCTTGAGCGTGTCCA
>JAUWLR010000037.1 GCA_030613615.1 Candidatus Eiseniibacteriota bacterium | reverse complement strand
ACCGATGTCGGTCCACGGCGCCGAACCGTCGTAGCCACGGTTCAGGTTCACGAACACGCCCATGCTCTCGGCCTGAACGTACGTGTAGTCGTAGCCCATCTCCGAATCGTGACGGAACGCGTAAGTCAGGATCGGATACGTGGCACCGGTCAGGTCGGTCGTCGGGATGATCAGCCTGTCATCCCAGCTGTTGCCGTAGCCACCGTCAAGGTCATAGTCGAACGTCCCGCACCACCAGGAGTACGTGCCTTCGTAGGCCATGTACGTGTCCATGTGGAAGTGCGGCACTGCGGTCGCCGTGAAGTCGTGGGTCGTCCAACCGTTGACGCCGCTCTCGATGTCATCATACCAGAATAGATCGAGGCGGCTCGGTCCCTGGAGCTCATGCGTCGGCGTAGCGACGGTGAGCTTCCCAGTGGCCATACCCGCGAACAGTGCCATAATCGCCAAAACAACAAACAGCTTCTTCATTCCTGTCCTCCCTCTCAGAGGTCCACCACAATCACAGAACTACCTGCAGGTTGCCCGGGTACCGCGTAGCCCGCGGCCCCGTTGCCGACGCGGCCCGCGCTGGGCACCGACACTGCCCATCCACGCTCGCCGCATCGTCTTACCACATAGGCACCCCTCCCCTGGGTTGCTCGCAGATAGCCCGCGGCGAGTCGCCCACCGCTTCCAATCACCGAACAGGGAAGGCCACTCGGCCCTCCCAACCACAAGGCGAGTATACTATCATTCTAAGTGTTTGTCAAGATATGGGCCGCCTCCTCTGCTCCTCCGTAACCTCCCTGACCCCCGGCGTTTGCAACTCCCAGTGACCGTCTCTACGCCGCCCGAGTCCCATTCAGCGTGCTCTCGTAACACCCTTCTGGTCATACAATTAGCCCAGCACGACGACTACTAGACACCCGGCAACACTTGCTCGGCCGAGGTGAGCAACGCGGGTCGCCCCTCCCCACACACATATGGGGGCACGCCGTGCTCCCGCACGGGGTGCCCCCGATAATCGGCTTGTCATCAACCGTTCTCGCTCTACTTCAGCATGATCATCTTGCGCGAGGTCGTGAAGCCGGGTGCGGCGATGCGGTAGAAGTAGACGCCACTGGCGCACCGCTCTCCGGATTCAGCTCTGCCGTCCCAGACAACGAAGCCTTCTGCACCTGCCTCGACCTCTGTGTCGAGTAGCGTCTTCACAACCTTCCCCGCGACGTTGTACACGTCGATCGTCACCGGCCCGGCTTCCTTGATGCTGTAAGCGATCTTCGTCACCGGGTTGAACGGATTCGGGTGGGCGAACGAGAGCTGGTTCCTGAATCCTCCATCGACGATTCCTGTGCCCGGCCCGCTCGGGACTCTCCCGAAGTAGTCCATGATATTGCCCATCAGATCGGCGCGGTCCTCCATGCCGGTGTTGTAGTAACCACCAGGCAGCATGGCGTCCATCATGAACTCCATGCCGAACCCGAGGTTCACCGTCTGGTAGCCCAGCGTCTGGTGCGTGTAGGCGACGCCGGCGGGGCGCGAGGAGCTGTCCAACTTGATGTAGTCGGCCACCAACTCGTTCCCGGTCACGCCGGAGCGCGGTTCGATGACATCGAAGTAGTTGATGCTCGGGCAGCCGCCCGTGACAATGCACTCGCCGTCATCGTGGGTCATGAAGTCGTGGCCACCCGGGTTGTCCCTGAGCGTCGGCACGCTGTCCACGCCCACGCTCCCGACGGAGTTGCTCAGATAGCCCGTGGCCAACCAGGTCTCGTAGAAGCCCAGAGTCTCGTCCCCGGCCTGGATGAGCTCGAACCCAATGTCGTTGCCAGTCAACAGGAGATTCCTCTCCTTGCCCTCGCCGGACTGGTTCAGCCAGTTGATCAGGTTCACCTGGTCGAACGTCTCTATCGTGTATGCGTTGAACTCGTTCGTGAACCAGACCTGCGTGTCGTAGTACTTGAACGCCACGCTGTCCGGACCGTGCGACTGCTCGTTCGTCCCGGACGGAACCTCCACGTCGTAGACGTCCCACTCGTAGCCGAGGATGTCGAGCATCTCACCGTAGTAGTACTCCGAGGTGTGGAGATAGTCCCTGTCCTCACCCGGCGTGCGCCGCCCATGCTTGTCGACCAGGAGGATGCCTGGGTTCTCGGTGCTCCCGTTGATGGGAAGGATGGAGAACTCGTAGATCCTGTTCGGAGCGTCGTCGGGGTAGGTCGCAGTGTTACCGACGCCATCGGTCGCCGAGAAGTAGTAGACGATCCTGGAACCCGGCACCATCTGGTTGACCGGCGGCGGCGTCGACCACCAGTCGCTCTCTGGGTTCTCGCGGCGGCACGCGTAGGACTCCCACGACTGCCCGCCGTCATTGGAGGCGACGACGAACGCCGACACGATATCATCGTCGTCACTGATGAGAAGCCTGCCGGTGTCCACCAGCGCCTCCGCCATCTGTTCCTGATACCAGTCATTGAATCTGGACCACGTGTCGAGATCGAACTGGGTTCCGGCGTCGCCAGACGGTATGCCGACTCTCGTGCGATTGACGAAGATGCCCGCCATGTGAGGCGGATCGGGGTCGCGCCTCTGTCGGACATCCCACACGACGGCCAGCCAGTCGTTGCCGGCGAACGCATCCCAGTCGTCCGTCCACGTGCCCCAGAAAGGACCGCCGTACCACCAGCCGGGATCTTCATCCACGAACCCGTCAGGATCCGTAACGCACTCCCGCAGGTCGTCGGACGCCAGGAAGAGGTCGAAACCGTCTCCGCTGGTCTCGGGCATGTCGAGCCACATGTCCCACTGCCCGACTAATTTCTCTGCACCGCTGATGTCGATCGGCGGACTCATGAGCCACGTGAACTGGTCGTCGATCATGGTGCTCGTGAACGGGTCGACCGCCGCGAACATCCAGGTGCCGACCGGTCTGTCGTCGCACGTGAACTCCCGTCCGGTCACGAAGTCGATCCCGAACCGCCCGCGCCAGAAGGCGACGCCCGTCTGGCCGGAGGCGGGCGTATCGTCGTGCACCCAGCCGTTGCTGCCGTAGGACTCCGCGTCGTCGTAGAAGATCGGCACGTCGTCGTCCAGAAGCGTGATGTTGTCCAGCTGCCACGCTCCGTCGAGACACGAGTTGCCGCTGGTCGCGTTGTTCCATTCATCCTGCGAGGAGTACGCCCCGTCCGATTCGAACCGGAACCTCAGGTCGAACTCCACGCCCATCGCCTCGGGTGAGATGTCCACCGACACGTGCCCACCGCCATCAGGATGCGTGCTGTTCCAATCCTGCGAGATGCCCGGCTGCCCCGCGAAGCCGGGGTTGGTGACCGTGACGACCGTGTACCACGTGTCGCTTGTCGCTGAGGAACGGATGTCAACGCAGCCGTAGTCGTAGTCCTTCTCCATCGCGAAGCGCTGGTCGTACTCGAGCATCAGGGTGCCGGTGAGACCGGAGGCCTCAGTGAAGTTCCGCTCGAGGATCTGCATCCAGTCGTTGCCGTAGCCCCGCGGCTGCCGCCAGCACGGGTTGCTCGTTCCGCACCACCAGGTGCTGTCACCCAGGTGCGTGTAGCCGTTGATACGGATGGTGTCGTGATGCCAGTAGTTGGCGCTGGCGAGCGTCCCGCTGCGGTCCGTAGAGGTCCACGCGTCGTCGCCCGTGGTAGTTGAAAAATCGGCATCGAAGATCCAGAGCGTCTCAAGTCTGGCGCCCCTCGTCTCAGTACTCGACGGCCGGTACGATCTGTCCATCGCGGACCCCGCGATCGGCGACTCGACGGCGGCGTTCCTGGCCGCCGCGCCACCGGCGCAGAGCATCAGAAGTGCCCCGACCACGAACGGTATCAGAAGTCTTGATCTCATCACTAGTTCCCCCTGTGATGTGTTGGGTGGTCCTGCTCATACAGTTGGTGCTTCAGGCTGTTGGTCTCTTCCCCGTCCGGTGGGCCGCACATCTCTTCGGAGTGTTCGCGGCCCGGGGAACTGAACTGAAGAGGCAGCCCAGATGAGGACCCCTTTGCTGCTCGGCGTCCGTCGCTCGACACGGCGTTGCTACACGTGCTCCGTTTGAGCGAACACCCAGATGCGGCCTCAAGACGCTCGGCCACGCACGGACTCCGGGGTTGTGCGCACGAAGGCGCTCACGCTGTTTCCCGACTCACCCTACTCAGACACGATTCGTGCGGAGAAGTTGAACGGCGGTGCGTCCGGGTGCACTCACGCGCCTTGATGGGCCGTGCTTCGGCGCGAAGCAACGGCGAGGTACGAAGAGAGGGGGACCTTAACAGGCCCCCCTCTCATACAACCAACCGTACGATCAGACTCTACTTGAGCATGATCATCTTCCGGGACTCCGTGAAGCCCGGAGCGGCGATGCGGTAGAAGTAGACGCCACTGGCGCACCTCTCTCCGCCGTCGTTCGCGCCGTTCCAGACAACGAAGCCCTTGGACGCCGTATCGAACTCGGTGTCCAGAAGCGTGCGGACGACCTTACCAGCGACGTTGTAGACCTCTATCGTCACCGGACCGGCTTCCTTCACGCTGTAGGCGATCCTCGTGACCGGGTTGAACGGGTTCGGGTACGCGTGCGACAGATTGTTCTTCCTGCCGTCCTCGACACCCGTAGGATCTCCCGCCGGAGTCTGCTCGAAGGCGATGGTCATGATGTTGTCCATCAGGCTGACCCTGTCCTCAATGCCGGAATGGAAGTAGCCTTCAGCCGTGTAGTTGCTGGCACCAGCGCCGACGACGCCGTCAGCGATGTACTCCATACCATACCCGAGGGCGACCGTATTGTAGCCCATGGTCTGGTGTGTGTACGCGGTGCCTGCACCGTACGTCGTGCTGTCGATGGCCTCATACAGCAGAGCCGCCTCGACGCCCGGGATACCGCCGTCGGGCTCGATGACATCGTAGTAGTGAAGCTGCGGGCACGCCCCACGCAGAATGGCTTCGCCGTCGTCATGAGTCATGAACGTCAAGCCACCAGGAGCGTCCTTGATGCCAGGCACGCTGTCGGTGGTCACAACGCCGATTGCATCCGCGATGTAGTCGGATGCGAGCCACACGTCGAAGAAGCTCAGGGTCTCGACGCCCGTCTGCATCAGCTCCTTACTCCAGTCATTACCGGTGATGAGAAGGTTCCTGTCCTTGCCAGCTGCGGCCTGGTTCAGCCACGCGACCAAGTTGCCCTGATCCGGCCTCTTGATCGTGTAGGAGTCAAACTCGTTCGTGAACCAGATCTGCGTGTCGTAGTACTTGTAGCCGGAGCTGTCCGGACCGTTGGACTGGGCCGTGCTGCCCGACGGAACCTCCACGTCGAACGTCTCCCATTCGTACCCGAGGATCCCGAGCATCTCGCGGTAGTAGTACTCAGAGCTGTGACGGTAGTCGCGCTCCGCGCCAGGCATCCGCCGACCGTGCTTGTCGACCAGGAGTATACCCTGATCGCTGACGGTCGCGCTGATCGGCAGGATCGAGAACTCGTAGTAGCTGTCAGGCGCGTTCCCAGGATAGGTCGCCGTGTTGCCGACGCCGTCCTGCGCCTCGTAGTAGTAGTGGATCTCGGAGCCCGCGACCATCTCAACAGCGGGCGGCGGAACGTTCCAGTCGTTGCTCTCCGGATTCTGGCGTCTGCAGGTGTAGCTCGTCTGCGTGACGCCGTTGTCCGCGATCAGTGTCAGTGAGACGATGTCGTCGTCGTCCTTGACGTTAATCACCGCCGAGTCGGGCTGGCCGGCCGCCAGTTCGTTCGGAAATACGTCGAAGAACCTGTACCAGACGGCGTAGTTCCACGTGGTCCCCGCGTCGCCGGAGGGAATGCCGACCTTCTGCTTGTTGACGAAGAGACCGGCCATGTGGGGCTCCACCGGCGTCTCGTCATTCTGGAGCTCCCACCGAATGGCCAGCCAATCGTTGCCGGCGAAGGCATCCCAGTCATCGGTCCAGATGCCCCAGAACGGACCGCCGTACCACCAGCCGGGGCTCTCATCAACGAAGCCGTCGGGGTCGGTCACGCACGCATACAGGTCGTTCGACGCCAGCGACAGGTTGAAGATGTCGTTCGCCGGCCTCGGCAGGTCGACCCAATGGTCCCACTTGCCGACGAGCTTGGCCGCACCGCTGACATCGATCGGCGGGCTGACGAGCCACGTATTCTCACCGTCCACCATCGTGCTCGTGAACGGGTCGACCGCCGCATACATCCAGCTGCCTACCGGCCTGTCATCGCATGTGAAGGTGCGTCCCGTGATGAAGTCGATGCCGAACCGACCGCGCCAGAACGACATGCCCGTCTGGCCGGATGCGATCACATCGTCGTGGGTCCACGGGTCACCGGACTCGGCGTCATCGTAGAAAATCTGCACGGCGTCGTCCAGAAGCGTGATGTTGTCCAGCTGCCACGCGCCGTCCTGAACCGAGTGCTGCAGGTTGTCCCACTGGTCCTGAGACGAGTACGCGCCGTCCGACTCAAACCGGAACCTCAGGTCGAACTCGATACCCATGGCCTCGGTCGTGATGTCCAGCACCATGTGCCCGGGGTCTTCTCCAGTTCCTGGGGCCCCCGTGTTGTCCCAATCATGAGGGATACCGGGCGTGCCGGTGAAGCCGTGGTTGTTGCAATACTCGACCGTGTACCACGTGTCGGCGGTCGCGGAGGAGCGGATGTCGACGTAGCCGTAGTCGTAGTCGTGCTCCATCGCGAAGCGCTGGTCGTACTCGAGCGTCAGGGTACCGGTCAGACCGGAAGCCTCAGTGAAGTGCCGCTCGAGAATCTGCATCCAGTTGTTGCCGTAGCCGCGGGGCTGCCGCCAGCACTCGTTGGACGTGCCGCACCACCAGGTGCTGTCGCCCAGGTGCGAGAAACTGCCGATACGGATGGTGTCGTGGTGCCAGTAGTTCTCCATCCCAAGCGTCCCACTGATGTCCCACGAGGTCCATCCGGCGTTGTCTCCCACCAGATCTTCGAAGTCGGCATCAAAGATCCACAGGGTCTCCAGCCTCGTGCCCTCGAGCTGCGTGCCGCCGAGCGGCATGCCGGGCGTAAACACTCGGCTGACGAGATCCGTTCCGGTGCCAACAGCAAGGGCACCGGTGGTAAGCGCCAACACCGTCCCGATTGCTACAGCAATCAGAAATGTGTTCTTCATTCGCTCAATCCCCCCTCATAACAGAAGGCAATTCTGCCAAACCTTCACCATCTGTGCTTCTCACCCCCCGACCACGCGCGAAGCGTGCAGGCGACCCCGCCGGCGCGCTGGCCGGAGTGATCGTTCTCGAGTGATTAGCTGTATCGAAGCACCACGCAATCCCAAGTGCAGTGAACATCGTCGAATCAACTACGCTCAAACGGTACAAAAATACCCGTCTACAAGATTCTCGCTCTTGCACGGGTACGTGAACTGAAGGCTCGCCAGCACCTTCGCTATTTCCCGACTCGCTGAGGAGTATACCAATCGGCAGGTCTCGTGTCAACATCTATCACGGGGAGAGAGAAGTGCCACTCCTAGGGGCCATTCGGCGATTCCAGGTCTCTCAGGAGCGTCTCCAACGCCGCAACGCGCGCCCCGCCGAGAGCCAGATGGCGACGGTAATGGAATGCGCCGAGATTAGGGTTCCCAGCGTAGAAATAGTGCGTGAGAGCGAGATTGAGGTGCGCCGGGGCGAAGTCCGGGTGGATTCTGAGCTCGGCGTCGTACTCGAGAAGGGCTTCGTCGTGGCGGCCGGCCTCGTTGAGGAAGACCCCGTACATGTAGTGGCCGCTTTCAAGAACCGGGTCAAGGCGTAGCGCTTCCGCCATGAGTTCCAGCGCCTCGTCCAGAAGACCCATGTCCCGCCTGAGGAGTGCCTGTCGTCTGAGAGGCTCTCCCGAGTAGGGAGCGAGCTGTGCGGCCTCCTCTAGAATATCGAAGGCCTCGACGACGCGCCCGACCTTCGCGAGCGTGTCAGCCCGCGCGAAGGCAGTAATCACATCAGGCGGGATCTCGCGCCTCGCCGAGCCCGCCAGAACCCCCAGATAGAACTCGATCTCCGCCCTCTCCTCACCCGCCGTGTCCCATTTCAGAGCCTCTCTGAGCCATTCCTCCGCCTCATCCGGGCTCCCGTCCCTGTACAGGATGATCCCGCGCTCCTTAAGGGCGGTGGCGTTCCTTCTGTCCCACCCCAGGACCGTATCCAGGTGCGCCAGAGCGCGGTCGTAGTCCCCGGACCGTTCGAGCAGCATGGCAAGATTGATCCGTGCGGACACGTAGCCCGGATCCAGCTTCAGTGCCTCCCTGAACGCTGCCATCGCCTCATCCGTCCGTCCGGTCCACGACAGCACGGCGCCCAGATTCAGGTAGCTCTTGGGATAGTCAGGATCCAGTCTGATCGCCGTCTCGTACTCGGCGACGGCCTCCTCCGTCATTCCGCGCTCGCCGTAGATGATCCCCAGCCTGAAGTGCGGCTGCGCGAACCCGGACTCACGGTCGACATCATAGTGGTTCGCATTGACCACGTAGAGGAGAACCCCAAGCACAACGAGCGGCACGACGAGTGCGGCGAACTCCCGCGCCCGGGCCCGGCGGGCGATCTCCATCGCGGCGTAGGAAGCCAGCACGATCAGGGCGGGTACGACCGGCAGCCTGTACCTCGCCACCACGAAGAACGCGACGATAGACAGCAGGTACACCGAGGAGTACAAAGCCAGTAGCCTGGGTCGCCTTCGGCGGAACGTAAGGGCCAGCCCCACCAATCCAAGAGGAGCGATGACGGCAAATCCCGGGAGAGGCAGTGCCAGGAGCGCCGAGTACCGCTTCTGGAAGTAGTAGTTCTCCAGCTGTGGCAGCTCGTAAGAACTCATGACGAACGCGAGCTTCCGAACCATGAGTTTTGCCCACTGCCCGGGGCGCGCCCTGATCTGCGTCCAGCCGCGGCCGTACCAATACCCGGAGACCTCCGAGGGCTTAAGCTCGCGTCCGAGCGCACGCTCGGCGATCGCACCTCCGTCAGGGTCGGTGATAATGTCCAGCCCCTCCGGTCTCACGTAGCCGCCGGTCGCACGCTCGCTGTTGCCGATGAAGAAGTTCAGGCCTCCGTTGGAGGTGATCAGGACGAAATCGCGCTCCACGACGTAGTTTCGGAGCGTCACGGGACCGACCACGAGCGCGATGCCGAGGACGACCAGCGCCGCACTGCGAAGCGCCACGGAGCGCGTGGCCGAGGGCCCGTCGCCGCGGGGGCGCGCGCGTCCCGCGGGGGAACGGGAGGTCCCGGAGGCGGTGCGCCCGGCGCCCGCGCGTCCGGAGAGCCCTATCCAGAGGACGACCGCGGCCGAGGGCAGGAGCGCGGCGGCCCTTCCGATGGTCGCGAGACCCAGGATGGCACCGGCGGCCAGGTAGTGAACGGGCTTCCCGGACGCGTCCGCCCTGAGCAGCAGGTACACGGCGAGCACGTTCAGGAAGACGAGAAGCGGCGTGAGCAGCACAGAGCAGTCGTAGAAGATCAGCGCACCGTAGCTGGCGGTAAGCAGGCCGGCGAGCAGGCCGACCCTCCTGTCGAAGACGTCACGCCCCAGGAGGTAGACGAGCGACGCAGTTGCGGCCCCGAGACCCGCCTGGATCATGCGCACCAGGAGAAGGTCCCTGCCGAACAGCCGATACACGATCGCGAGGAAATACGAGTAGAGCGGGGTCATGAAGAACGCGCCTTTCTCGGCGGTTCCTCCAGCGATATCCCTCGCCCATTGGTCGTAGAACTTCGCGTCCAGACCCAGCGTCTGGAAGAAGGGTGTGTATCTCACCTGGAAGGTGTAGACGGTCCTAAGAAGGAAGGCGACGGCGAATATCACCGCCGGCCAGAACCACGGCCTGTCCGTCAGACCGCGTATACCCTTCCGAGCTTCGGGCGCGTCCGCCGCCGTGCCAGCCGCCCCGGAGGCGCCCGGGGCACGCGAGCCTTCTCCTGTGCGCTGCGGGCGTCGGTTGGATTTCCTGGACTTGCGTGTCATGCACTGAATCCTGGGAGCCTGGGGGATGACCGCGCGCGGGCCGGCTCGAATGCGAGCTAGTCAATGTACCCGAGAGACCTGAGCATCTCCTTGATCTCGTCATCGACAGGCGACTCGATGGGAGTGAGATCTCCGTCCAGCGCATCCCCGACCTCGTAGCTGTCTACGTAGACGACCGGGTACCTCTCGAGGAAAGCGCTGCTCATGATCTCCGTCAGGGGTCTGCCATCCATGTCCCTGGCTACCGGCAGGCCGGCCAGTGCGAGCACCGTCGGCGTGACGTCGAGAACGCTCGCGCCGGCTATGCTCCCGCCACGGTTGATGCCCGGACCGCTGACGAAGATGATCCCGTCCTCTCTGTGCATCTCGATACCGACGGCCACGTCACCCTCGAAGCCGCGGTAGCCCCTGTGGCCGGCAAACCCGTGGTCCGAGAGAAGAACCACGACCGTGTCGTCGTCGACCAGCTCGAGCATCTCGCCGAGAAGCGAATCCGCGAACGCGTAGTAGCGCTCGACCACGGGAGAGAACGTCTCGACGGCCTCAGCGGACAGCTCCTTCTTCCATGACTCCGGCTCCATGAATCGCCAGAAGAAGTGACTGGTCATGTCGCTGCCCCGGAAGTAGACAGCGTTGAAATCCGCAGGTCTGCTCTCGAAGAAGTGCCGCGAGAGAGTCAGCGATGTCATGTCGGCCGCGTAGAACTTCGCCAGGCTGGAGGTCCTGACCTTCTCCTCCTGCCGGGCACGATCCACCGAGCTGGCTATGAACGACTCGATGATGGAGTCGCCGACGTCCTCCTCATTGTAGACGTTGTCCGCGACCTCTGGCCAAAGGCTCTTGGGGTAGATGCCCTCGCTGAGCCAGTCGTCGGTCTGGTTCGGCGCCCGTGCCTCACGCTTCGCCGACAGAGCGAGAGTGACGTGTGACGAGATCAGATACCCGTTCACGACGTCGGCCGGATACGTCACGAGCCAGCCGATGACGCCCACGGAGCGCTCCGCGGCGGACAGGATCTGCCAGATGGCCTTGACCCTGCGCATGTTGCTGGTGGTCGGCGAGGCATAGGCCGAGTTGGGAGTGTTCACGAGGAATCCACTGATGCCGTGCTTCTCCTCGGTCTTGCCCGTGGCAATGCAGGTCCAGATCGTGGGCGAAACGAACGGCCTTATAGAGTGGAGGATGCCCGATGAGCCCTCGCTTCTCATGCGCGCTACGTTCGGCAGGCGCCCCTCGTCAGCGAGCCGGTTGACCCGGGACCAGTCGAGGCCATCTATCCCGACGACCAGGATCCTGGAGGGGGCCTCCGGGGTCCGAACGTCGTCGGCCGGACCGGGCCTTCGGACGTGGAACACGACGCCGGCGGCGACGACGACCAGGACAACTGCCACTATCGCGATGGTCCTTCGCACGTGTGCTTTCCTCCAGTGACTCGCGGGCGGGTCTATCACCTCTGCTCGGCAATGACCTCCATGTGCGCCTCTCCGTCAAGCCCCCCGGGAATCTCCATGCCGGCGGCGGCCATGATGGTCGGCGCGACGTCCATGAGACCACCGTGCCGAGCGGTCGCACCTGTTTTCACCCTCGGGCCCGAGACAATCCACATTCCTTCTTCGCTGTGCATGTTGGTGCCTATCATGGGCTTGCCGGCGGCGTCCAAGGGTATGCCCGCGTAGCCGTGGTCGGTGATGACGGCCACCGTGCCGGCATCGCCGGCGAGCCTGGCCAGCTCGCCAACCAACTCATCGACGTGGTCGTAGTAGCACTCCACGGTCTCTCCGAGGGCCTCTATCTGACGCTGGAGCACGCGACGCTCACTCTCGCCGACGTCCAGCTGCTCGATGGCCTCCGTCTCCATGTAGTGCCAGAAGCGCTGGCTCACTGCGTCCGTGCCGGCGAGACACACGAACAGATTGCGCACGCTCCCCTGGACCGCGACCGCGTTTGCCAGGTCTACTGCAGACCTGTCTGCCGCGTATGCGGTGGCCAGCGCGACGTAGTTCTGGCCGACCAGGGACTCAAGACCCATCGTCGAGTCAAGATCGACGAATCTCGAGAGATCGCGACGGGTGAAGTCCGTCTGGTCGAGCACCAGGGGATCGAGTCGCTCGTACCACGAAGGAGGGTGAATGGCATCTGTTTGTGCTCCCCCGTGCTTCCGCTCGAGAATGTAGGTCGAGTGCGGCCCCACCATGACACCGTCGATCTCCTCGACCGGCCACGTCCCCGGCCAGCCGAGAACGCCGCTCTTCTCACCGGCTTCCGTGAGGAAGGTCCAGAGGGTACCCGCCGTGCGCGACTTGGGCACGAGCGGAGCGTCCACCATCTCGCCCCTGCGCGACAGCTTCTTGCCGCCGATGCCCTGGTTCTCCGGGAGCATTCCTGTTACGAGAGAGGTCCAGACGATTCTCGGATCTACGTTTCGGCCCAGCGTCGCGTAGCTGCCGGTCGCACCACCGGCGATGAGCCGCGCCAGATTCGGTAGTCGCCCATCGGCCGTCAGCCTCTCGACCATCGAGGTTTCGAGACCCTGGATCCCGATCACCACGAGGGACAGCTCACCCGCCTCCGGAACAACGATAGCAGCGGGCTCCCCCTCGCCTCCCGTCACCTTGAGTACGGCGATGACGACCGTGACAATGAGAACAACAACGACGAGCGCGATCAGGATCTTCTCGACTCTCATGCGTTCTCCTTAACAGACTTCACTCGGCGGCTCGGGACGATACTACTCGATGTAGCCCAGAGCCCGCAGGCGCTCACGCACTTCATCGTCTATTGGAGACTCAATGGGCTCACGGTCGGCTACGTCCGTGGGCTCCCGCTCCAGCTCGTAGGTCTCGATGGTCCGGACAGGGTGAGCCCTCAGGAAATCTCGATCGATCGCCTCCGTCAACACGGTTCCGTCCATGTCCTCCGCCACGGGGAATCCGCAAAGAGCGAGGATCGTCGGCGTGATGTCGAGCACGCTCGCGTCCACCAACTCCTGCCCCTCGGCGATGTCCTTGCCCCAGAACGCAATCACGCCCGTGGGGTCGTGCATGGCGATTCCCCAACGGTAGTAGTCGCCGGTGGGCTTCGGTCCGGAGTGCCCGTGGTCGGACGTCAGGATCACGGTGGTGTTCTCGTCGGCCATCTCCATGAAGCCAGCGAGAACGCCGTCCATTTCCTCGTAGTAGCGGGTGATCACGTCTCCGAACATCGCCTCCTCCTCACGGGAGATGGGAGGACCGGACTCCGGAATCATGTCTACCCAGTAGAGATGACACACGCCGTCGACCCCCTTGAGGTAGACGGCGTAGAAGTCGACCGGCATCTGGTCCGCCATGCGGAGCGCCACGGAACGGCTGGTCTCATCAGTCGCGATGCAGGTCTTGAGCGAATCGAACCTCTTTCGAAGGACCTCGTCCTCCGGCACGGCTCCGTTGATGAACGCGGACGCACGCTCGTCGGGGACCTCGTCACTGAGAATCCTGAGGTCCTCGATGTCCGCGGCGAGCGCCGGCGGAAAGGTCAGTCGCTCCCCCTTGCCGCCCCGCCCGGGCGCCCATCCGTAGTTGAAGTAGTCCGTCACGAGGTAGCCGTTCACCGGCTCCGCCGGCCACGTCGCGAGCCAACCCACTATCCCGACGCTCCAGCCCTCGTTCCCGAGGATGTCCCAGATGGCCTCGACGCGCCGCACGTTGGACGTCACCGGCACAAGCTGCCCA
The DNA here is from genome assembly GCA_030613615.1 of Candidatus Eiseniibacteriota bacterium. Classification (GTDB taxonomy): domain Bacteria; phylum Joyebacterota; class Joyebacteria; order Joyebacterales; family Joyebacteraceae; genus JALGZG01. The sequence continues at coordinate 7,366 of JAUWLR010000037.1, read as the reverse complement.
CTCGCCGGTTGCTTCTTCGCGAAGCCCATGATGCCGTGTTTTTCCGGGAGCTTCCCGGTGGCGATGCTGGTCCAGATGACAGGCGATTCCAGGATGTCGAGGGAACGAAGCTCACCCCACGTGCCCTCGGACATGACCTTGGCGAAGGTCGGAAGCCGGCCCTCTTCCAGCAGCGGGCCCATGATGTCCCACTCCATCCCGTCGATGCCGATGAGCATGATCTTCCTCTCGACGGGCTCGACCGATGGCGGCGAGCACGAGGTCGCGACCAGCGCCGCGGCACAGAAAAGGGCAATGGCAAGGGGCCTTTTCATCGTCCGTTCTTCCTCCTCGCGGGCCAGGAAGCTCCTCGCCCGCCGATGTTACGCTCCGCCGGCGCGATGCTACTCGGTGTGCTCGTAGGTTGGCACCCGTCTCGCGGGATGGCTCCGCAGGAAGGCGGGCTCGAACGCGTCCTCGATGACGGAGCCGTCCATGTCGTCGCCGACGGGCAGGCCGCAGAGTGCGAGGATCGTGGGCGTCACGTCGCGGACGCTCCGCTCCTCGATCCGAACGCCGTCCCTGAACGCGTCGCCCGACATGACGAGGATACCTATGGGACCATGGTCATTGATCCCTCCGGGTAGCTGCCCGGGCTTCGGCCCCTCGAACCCGTGGTCGGAGCACACGATCACCGTGCCATCGCCGAACTCGTCGACCAGGAGCCCTAGCATCTCGTCCGCGTACTCATAGTAGCGCGCTACCGTGGCGCCGAACACGCGGGACTCGGTCTGCGATACCGGGAAGCCCACTTCACCGGGGTGCGCGGCGGCCCAGAACTTGTGGCTCGCCGTGTCGACGCCCCGAAGGTACACGATCGACACGTCAGTCGGGCGGTTCCGCATCAGATGCCGCGTGACCGCCAGGAAGGTCCGGTCGCCGGCCAGAATGTCACTCAGGGCGCTCGCGCGCTGCTCGAGCTCGCTCATCCCCCGCATCTCCAGGAACATCTGCTCGACGGGAAGCTGTTGAGCCTCGTCCGCGGTCATGGCCGCATCAAGGTCGATGAACCTGTCCAGGTCTTCCTCAGTGATGCCGTCGCTGACGACGCGCAGAGGTTCTACCTCGTCCCGGAGATCGTCGGGATACGTCAGGTGCTCGGGCAGCGGGCGATCGGGCCGGGGAGAGTATCGGAAGTAGTCAGTGACCATGTATCCGTTGACGACCTCGGCGGGCCAGCTGACCAGCCACCCGACGACGGTCACGGTCATGCCGCTTTCGCCGATGATATCCCAGAAGGTACGCGCCGTCCGGACGTTACTGGTCAGGATCTTCTTGGTCTGCGGGTCCATGAAATCAGTGATGCCGTGCTTCTCCGGGAGCTTCCCGGTCGCTATCGTCGCCCAGATCGTCGGGGACTTCTGCTTCGGCTCGAGCGAGTGGAGGTCACACGACACGCCAGACTCAACGAGGGTGGCCAGGTTCGGGAGTCTCCCCTCCTCCATGAGCGGTCCGATGACGTCCCAGTCGGCCGAGTCGATCCCAACCACGAGAATCCGTCCGCCGGCTTCCGGTCCGCGCTCGCTGCAGCCCGCAACGACTCCAGCGATGAGAGCGGCCGCGAGCAATCGAACGTGTCTTTGATGCAGATTCATGCGTTGTCCCTATTCGATGTAGCCCAGTGAACGCAGCTCTTCCCTGATCGCGTCATCAAGCGCCGACTCGATGGGCTCCTCGGACTGCTCGCGCCGGTCTTCTCTCTCGTACGTGTCGACGTATGTGATGGGATAGTCGGCCAGATGGCCCTCCTCGATCAGACCGGTCAGTACGAAGCCGTCCATGTCGCGCCCCACGGGCTCACCGAGAAGCGCAAGGATCGTCGGCGTCAGATCGAGGACGGTCGCATTCGCAAGCGTGGCTCCCCGCCGGATTCCGGGCCCCATGGCCGCGAGGATCCCCAGCTCCCGGTGCATGGAGATGCCGAGCCGCAGACCTTCCTTGGTCCGGAGCGGTCCACGGAAGCCGTGGTCCGAGCACACGATCACGATGGAGTTCTCGTCGATTGAATCGAGCACGTCACCGATGAGCGAATCGACGCGCTCGTAGTACCGGGGGATCGCGTTCTGGAAAGCCTTGTTGATCCTCTCGTCCGTCTTGATGTCCACGGTGTAGGGCCTCATGGCTTCCCAGAATGTGTGACAGCAGCGGTCCAGCCCAATGAAGTAGACCGCGTAGAAGTCGGGCTGCTCGCGGGACTCCAGCAGGTGCTCCGACATCTCCAGGATACTCTGATCGCTCGCACAGATGCCGCGCAAGGTCTGCACTCCGCCCCACGTAATGGCTTCTTCGCCGCCCTTCCAGAGGTCGCCGGTCATCAGGCCGGCGACGTCGTCCATGGTGGTCGCCGCCACGGATACGCGGAGAGGAGCGAGCTCCTCTTCCAGTTCCGCCGGGTAGGTCAGATGTGGGATGTTAATGAAGCCGTCCTCTGGCGCGTACACGATGCGGTCGGTCACACAGTAGCCCTCGACCTCCTGGGCAGGCCAGGTCACCAGCCAGCCCACGACACCCACCGTGCGCCCGCTCTCTCCGAGGATGTCCCATATACTCCTGGCTCGCCAACCATTCGAGTTGAGGAGCGGCTGCTCGTCGGTTCCCGCAACGAAATCGCCGATGCCGTGCTTCCGTGGTCCCTTCCCCGTGGCTATCGTGGTCCAGATCGTGGGCGACTTCTGCAGCGGCATGAGAGAACGCAGCTCAGCGCGGGTGCCCTCACTGAGAACGCGGGCCAGATTCGGCATCTTCCCCTGCTCGATGAGCGGGTCGGCCAGCGACCAGTCCATGCCGTCGATCCCGATGACGACTACCTTGGTATCGGACGCGGTGCCGCAGCCCCCGACGAAGAGCGTCGCAAGCGCCACGGAGAGCAGGAACACCGTCGCGCCCGCCCGGGACGCGCGGCTAATCGTCCACCGTGGCCTGCTCGCCGCCCGAGTCGCGTGCCGATTCGCTGATGCCAACGCTGCTATTCCTCCCGCTCCTCTCCCTTGAGCACGACCCTGGAGAAATCGGCCACGCGCATGAAGAGTCGCTTCACTTCCTCAAGAAGACCCAGCCTGGCCTCCTTGAGCTTCGGGTCGTCCACCATGACCATCACGTCATCGAAGAACGAATCGATCGGCTTCCTCAGTCTGAGCAGTTCCCGGACCGCGGAGTCGAAGTCCCCACGAGCCACCGCCGCGTCCACGCCCGCCGCGGCCGTCGTTCTCATTTCGTTCAGGGCCTGCGAGGCCGGCTCGACCAGGGCCCCGGTGTCGAACTCACCTGACGGCTGTCCCTTGAGGATGTTCATGGCGCGCCTGGCGCCTATGACCAGACCCTCGAAGTCGTCCTCCGCCCTGAAGTGAGTGAGCGCCGTCAGTCGTGGCCTGACGCCAACGAGCGAGTCGAACGACGATTCCAGGACCGCATCGACGAGATCGTACGCGTGCCCGGCGTCGATGAAGAGCGTCCGCGCCCTGAGCCTCATGAACGAACGCACGCTCTCGACCAGTTCCTCGAGGGCGCGACCCTTCACATCGTAGCCGGCTCCGGCCTTCCGGACCAGCTCACCGAGTGAGAGCTGCAGTTCGCCCTCGTCTACTATTCTGACGAGTCCAATGGCCTGGCGTCGCAGGGCATATGGGTCCTGAGACCCAGTCGGTATCAAACCGACCGAAAAGCACCCAACTATCGAGTCGATTTTATCCGCGATACTCAAAATGGTCCCGGCCGGCGCCTTTGGCAAGGCGTCCCCGGCGAACCTGGGCAAGTAGTGCTCGTAGATGGCGACGGCGACCGTCTGGGGCTCGTTGGACTCCAGGGCGTACTCCCGCCCCATGATGCCCTGCAGCTCCGTGAACTCCTTCCCGTCCCTGACCATCTCAGTCACGAGGTCCGCCTTCGCCAGCCGGGCGGCGCGGACGGCCGTGTCGAGCGCGTCCGGCGCAATCGCCCGAGCGACATACCCCGCGAGCGCCTCCAGCCGCTCGGTCTTCTCGTAGAGCGACCCGACCCCCTCGAGCCACACAACATCCTTGAGCTTCTCGACCTTGCTCTCAAGTGAGCTTCCGGTGTCCTCCTGCCAGTAGAACTCGGCGTCGTCGAGCCTCGACTCGAGCACACGCTCGTTGCCCTCACGGATGATGTCGTGGTGGTCCCGGGGAGCGTTGACCACGCACAGGAAGTAGGGCAGGAGCGTCCCGCCACCTGACTCAACTGCGAAGTACTTCTGATGGCCCTTCATCGCCGCGACGACTACGTCTCTCGGGAGCTTCAGGAAGCGCTTGTCGAAGCTGCCGACGCAGATGGTCGGGTACTCCGTGAGGAACGTCACCTCCTCCAGCAGATCGGGGTCCTCCACGAGTCTGCCTCCACACTCGCCGGCGACACGCAGGGCTTCGTTCGCGATCGTGTCCCTTCTCTTCTCCTGGTCGGCAATGACGTAGTTGTCCCGCAGAAGCTCCTCGTACGCGTCCGCGCCCTCGACCTCGTGCGGGCCCGGCGACCAGACGCGCAGCCCCCGCGTGAGAGCGCCCGCCTGGACGCCCGCGTAGGTGAGATCGAGAACCTCGCTGCCGAGCATCGCCACCAGCCACCTGATCGGCCGCGCGAAGCGTCGGTCCGGACCCCACTTCATCGTCTTCGGGAAGGTCAGTGTGTCCGCTGCCGCGGCCAGAAGCCGGGGCAGCACGTCCGCCGCGGGTCCTCCCCCGTCGGTGACCTCAACCTGAACGTAGTCGTCTACAACAGTGAGAGCGGCAACATCAACGCCCTGGGATCTCGCGAACCCTGTAGCAGCCTTCGTGGGAGCGCCGTCATCTCCGAAGGCGATACGGGCGGGCGGACCGGTGATGGTCTTAGTCTCGCTCGTCTGGGCGTCCGCGACGCCCTTGACGATCACGGTCATCCGGCGCGGTGTGGCGAACGTGCGCGTGGACTCGAACGAGAGCCGCGCGGACGTGAGTTCGCGACCGACCGACTCGGCGAGCTGCGCGAGCGCCGGGAGTATGTAGGACGCGGGAATCTCCTCCACGCCTATCTCGAAGAGAAGGTCACGTGCCATCAGCTACCACCTCCCTTCGAAGTATCGGGAGCGGCAGGCTCACTGGAGACGTCCCCGCTCTCGGGGCGCTCGCCTCCGTGGAGAAGGGGGTGTCCAAGCTCCTCGCGCTGGGCCGTGTAGAGAAGCGCGGTCTTCCTCGCGAGCTTCCTGACGCGCGTTATGTACCCGGTGCGCTCCGTGACGCTGATGGCGCCGCGTGCGTCCAGCACGTTGAACGCGTGTGAGCACTTGAGCACGTAGTCGTACCCCGGCGCGAGGAGGCCGAGGGCGAGCAGGCGCACCGCCTCGGACTCGTACTTGTCGAAGAGCTCCCTGTGCAGCGGGATGTCGGCCTCGTCGAAGTTGAACCTGGAGAACTCGACCTCGAATCCCTTCTGCAGCTCGCCGAAACTCAGCCCGGGCGCCCACTCAAGTTCAAAGAAGCTGTCGACACCCTGCAGGAATGTCGCGAGCCGTCCCAGCCCGTAGGTGATCTCGGAGCTGGTTACCGGAAGCTCCATACCCCCCGCCTGCTGGAAGTAGGTGAACTGTGTTATCTCCATCCCGTCGATCCAGACTTCCCATCCCAGTCCCGCCGCCCCGAGCGTCGGGGACTCCCAATCGTCTTCCACGAGACGGACGTCGTGCTTCTTGAGATCAATGCCGAGCGCGTCGAGACTTCCGAAGTAGATGTCGAGGACGTCGGATGGCGCCGGCTTCAGCAGAACCTGATACTGCAGGAACTGCTGCATGCGTATCGGGTTCTCGCCGTAGCGCCCATCCTTCGGCCGCCGCGAGGGCTCGACGTAGGCGGCCTTCCACGGCTCTGGCCCCAGGCATCTCAGGAACGTGGCCGGATTGAAGGTGCCGGCCCCGACCTCAGAGTTGTACGGCTGCAGTATCACGCATCCGTACTCGGCCCAGAACTCCTGAAGCCCGAGGATGATGTCCTGAAAGAGATGTCGCTTGCCGTTATCCTTCATGTCGCTGCTCCGATTGGGCGGAAGGTTGTCCTGTCCTTCTTATCTGAGCGAGGAACTCGAGCGACTTGAGCCTGAGTTCTCGCCCCGCGTGTTCTTCCAGAAAGCTCATCAGTGTCTCGCTTATCTCATCGCGTACGGCCAAGGGAATGTCCGCGGTCGGTGGCGCAGGTGTCACGGTCGAGGGCGCCGCCGGCGTCCCGCTTCCGGGTTCGGGTGGAATCTCAGCGCCCGACGCAGACATGGAAGCCAGGAGCTTCGCGGCGGAGTCGGAGAGCGGTCGCGCCCCCGGCTCCTTCCCCAGACAGTCGCCGCAGACTATGCCACCCCGCCTGGCCGCGAAGGACACCCGTCCGTCCGCCGGACCTCCACAGACGATACAGCGCGCAAGCTCCGGCGCATAACCGAGCGCGGACGCAAGTGACAGCTCAAAGCTCCAGAGCACCACGTCAAGCGAAGACGGGGGCGCTGCCGCGGTCCTGTCAAGCGAGCTTTCGAGGAGGTCGAAGAGCCCGGGATCAGGTTCCCGCTCTGAGACCAGGGCGTCCGTGAGTTCGAGCGCGACTCCCGCGTAGGCCATGCGGACCACGTCCCGCCGCAGCTCGGGCCACTGACGCTCGACCTCGGCCTGCGACACCAACAGCAGGTCCCGCCCCTCCCGCAGGTAGAAAACCACCCCGGAGACCAACATCGGTTCCAGGGCAGCCCCAAGTCGTCCGCCTCCCTTGCGCGCACCCTTCGCGACAAGTCTCACCTTGCCGTAGTTGCGAGTATAGCACACGACGACCTTGCTCGTCTCGCCCAGCCGGTAGCTCTTGAGCGAGATCGCTCTCGACTTGACGAGCGCCATCGCTCGCTGTCCTCCTGTTACGGTCCGGAACGAATGCGGAAGCCGGGGAGGGGCGTCCCTGTCCGGCGAGTTTAGGCGCGGCTTGCCGCGCCGCGTGTCTGAGCCCGGCAGGGATTGCCCCTCCCCGGCCCACGCATCCTATCTCAGCACATCGAGGAACAGCGTCGCCAGTCCGAGATAGATGAGAATGCCTATGACGTCGTTCAGCGTCGTAACGAACGGGCCCTGCGCCACTGCCGGATCGACCCCCAGCCGCCGCAGGGTGAACGGCATGATCGTCCCGAGGGTCGCCGCGACAAGTATCACCGTGCCCAGCGCGCCCCCGACGATGGCGGCCAGCTTCCAGTCCTTGAGCCACAGCCCGACAATCAGGTAGACCGCGATGCCCAGCAGGACGGCATTCGTGATGGCGATCCTCCACTCGCGCCGCAGCCGCGACCCCACGTCACTCTCGAACCCCCCGTCCGCGTGCAT
>JAUWLR010000007.1 GCA_030613615.1 Candidatus Eiseniibacteriota bacterium | reverse complement strand
ATTCCGCGAACACGACATCACTGACGGTCGCCAATGGAGACCGCGCCTATCACGCGCGGACGGGCGCTCTCTCCCTGAACTTCAACGCGGTCGCCGTGCACACTACGCCCGCCGAGCGTCCCGGCGCCCCCGCCGTCGTGGAGCTCGCGCCCGGGACGTCGTTCGTGGAGTTGCGGGGCGGAGTGTCCACCGGGAGGTCCCGAAGCCGTTCGAATCTGAGCGTGCGACGGACGTTCGAGGAGGGCAAGAATGTGATCACTGTGAGCGGGAGCGTTCCGGCGGGATCTGGAACGCGCGTTCACTACCGCAGTCTGGACGACGGTCTGGGGTATTTCGGCGCAGTACTACAGGAGTTCCTTGAGTCGGCGGGCGTGGAGTTTGGAGGGACGGTGGCATTGGGAGCGGCGCCCGAGGACGCGCGGACGCTCGTGGTGCATACGTCCAAGCCGCTGTCGCTCATCGTGCGCGACCTCAACAAATTCAGCAACAACTTCGTGGCGGAGCAGCTTCTCAAGGCCATGGCCGCGCACGTCTACGGCGCTCCCGGCACCACTGCGGGCGGGGCCGCGGTCCTCACGGATCACCTGCGGGCGGCCGGGGGGGACAGCGGGTTGTGCCACATAGAGGACGGGTCCGGGTTCTCCGGCGACAACCGTCTGACGCCGCGCGCGATAGTCGCTGTCATGCAACAGGCACTGTCCGACTTCACAACCTCGTACGAGTTCGCGGCATCACTGAGTGTCAGCGGCACGGACGGAACGCTCAGCGATCGGATGGGATATGCGGAACTCCGGAGCGTCGTGCGCGCGAAGACAGGGCTCTTAGACGGCGTCACGGCGATATCCGGCATCATGGAGAACGGGTCGGGCGAGGAGGTCCTGTTCTCCGTCATTGTCAACGGCTTCGAATGTGAGGCCTGGCGTGTCCACGACTTCGAGCACAGCGTTTTGGCGGTCATCCGCCGAAGCTGACCTCGCCGTCTGCCTCGCCCATGACGGACAGAAGCTTCCACGCGGCGTTCGCGCGGGAATGCACGTTCGCACGGGCACGCACGTTCGCGCGGGAATGCACAAGGGAGAATCGTGATAGACGTGAATCGGGCAGGAACAGCCACGGGGCAGTTCTGGGCGACGGCGCGCGGCCTCGTCCTCTGGCTCCTTGCGAACTCGCTGGCCGGCGGACTCGTGGGTGTGGCCATCGCACTGTTCTCGCAAGAGGACGGCGCCATGGCCAGGTTCGTTCCCACGGGCATCCTCTTCGCGAACGCCATCGGGTTCGCGGCGGGCTTCTCCGCCCGGTTCGTGCTGCCTCGCTACAGCGAGCTCCCGACCCTTGTCCGACTTCCTCTCGCCATCGTCACACTGCTGGCCGGCGGCGCGTTCGGGTCCGCTCTCGTCATCTTCTGGAATCCACTCACCGTCCTGTACCAGGGCAGGCTTCTTCTCCTGCTCGTTGTGGTCGACAGCATCATCGCCGTCATCGTCGGCCTGATCATCTACAACTACGAACGGCTGAGAGATCAGATAGAGAAGAGCTACGCCGCCATCGCTCGCAACAGGGTCAGGGAGGAGCGACTGCGCGAGCTCGCCGCACGGTCCGAGCTCAAGGCCCTCAAGGCGCAGATCAACCCGCACTTCCTCTTCAACGCACTGAACTCGATCTCCGCCCTCATCTCGTCCAATCCCGACGCGGCGCAGCAGACCCTCGAGCGGCTGGCGGGGATCTTCCGCGGCACCCTGCTCGCCTCCGAGAAGGGCAGCGTTCCCTTCCGGAAGGAGATGGAGCTGGTCGACGCCTATCTGGACGTGGAGCGGGCCCGCTTCGGCAGCCGTCTGAACATCGAGCAGGCGATCGATCCCGGCGCGCGCGACGTGCCGGTTCCGCCTCTGATCCTCCAGCCGGTCGTGGAGAACGCGGTGAGGCACGGGATCTCCCCGATGGTCGAGGGAGGAACCATCAGGATAAAGGCGACGCTCGTCGACGATACCCTGCGGATAGTTGTTCAGGACGACGGGAAGGGGACCGGTCTCATCGACCTCGAGGAAATGCTGGCGGAGGGTTACGGGCTCAGGAACGTGCGCGACCGGCTCGCCACGCGATTCGGTGAGGGGGAGTGGTTCAAGTTCGAGAGTTCCAGGGAGACGGGAACCAGAGTTGAGCTCATATTGCCCGCGGAGGGCGGCATCGAACCGGAGGGCCTGAAGGGAGGGCCGAGCTAGACATGAGAAGGTCGATGAGGGTGCTCGTGGTCGACGACGAGGAGCTGGCCAGGGCGCGGATCAAGGAACTCCTGGCGGACATCCCCGACGTCGAGGTCGCAGGTGAGGCGGAGAACGGCCTCCGGGCGGTCGAGCTGGTGGGCGAGCTTGGGCCCGATGTCGTCATTCTCGACATACAGATGCCCGGCATGGACGGCTTCGAGGTCGTCGAGGCGCTCACACACGTTCCGCTCGTCATCTTCGCGACGGCCTTCGACGAGTACGCGATCAAGGCGTTCGAGGTCAACTCGGTCGACTACCTGCTGAAGCCGATCTCGAGGGAGCGGCTCGGTGAGGCGATCGAGCGGGCACGGTCGCTGCTTGATGACACCCCTCAGCTCGACGACCAGATGGCGAGACTCGCCGGGCTCATCAGGTCACGCGACATGCGGCGGCTCCCCGTCATGAAGGGAAAGAAGATCGTACTTGTCGACCTGGACGACATCGTGTGGATCGGTGTCGAGGACGAACTGGTCTTTGTGCACACCGCTTCCGAGAAGTACATGATGAACGCGACGATGGCGGAGCTCGAGAGCCGCCTGGACCCCCGGGTCTTCTTCCGGAGTCACCGCTCCAGCATCGTCAACCTGAATCACGTCAAAGAGATCGTGCCGTGGTTCAGCGGCAAGTACAAGATAATCGTCGACGACGAGAAGAAGAGCGAGCTTGTGCTCTCGAGAGCGCGGGCGAAGGGCCTGCGGGAGATACTGCCCTGGTAGCCGAGATCGGTCCGGCCGGGGAGGGCGGGCCACCGCTTCCCTCCACACGGCGCTCGCTCACATGACAAATCGGGGTAGTCGGGCCGCTGCGTTTCACCCCCGCTCAGAAGCACTTCACCCACCTGAATCCACACTTCACAGGCTTGGCTTTGCCGTGCGGGGCGAATAACGCGTACACTGTGTGTGTAAGAGAAACGTATGGGCCGCACACGCAAGGAGAGCACCATGAATGCGATGCGCATCGTGAGAGCGCGACAGGTCGCCGTCGCGGTGGTGAGAGAGAGAGACGTCAGGAACGTGATGATCCGGGTGGCGCTGGGCCTGCTCGTCGTGGCTGTCGCGCTGGGTATCCTGCTGACGCCAACGCCTGCTGAGGCCGTCGACACCGGTGCGGGCGACCCCGCGCGCGGCGTCGCGGCCAGCACCGTCCACGTGCTGACACCGGGCCACGGCAAGATCGATATCCAACAGGCCGGGCAATATCTCGTGCCCGAGGGAGAGACCAAGGAAGCGGATCTCTACATATGGGCGCAGAGCCTCGAGATCGCGGGCACGCTGGACGGCGACATCGTCGCGGGTTTCCAGGACGGGACGATCTCCGGCACGGTGACCCAGGACCTGAATGGCATGTGCGAGACGATGCGCGTCACCGGTGTGGTTGGAGACGACGTGCGGTTCGCGTGCGAGACGTTCTATCTCGACGGTTACGTCGTCGGGGACTTCATCGTCGCCGCCAAGGATGTCCAGATCAGCGAGACCGCGGTCATCGACGGGGACGTCATCATCGCGGCGGCCACGGTGACCATGGATGGAGCTGTCGGCGGAAGGGCCCGCATCATGACCGGGTTCCTGGACATGGACGGCACGATCGCGGGCAACGCTGAGATAACCACCGATGGAGGCATCAGGCTGGGCCCGGATGCGCACATCGGAGGCGATCTCTTCTACGAGGGCCCCTCCGAGATCGACATCCCCGAGGGGACGGTCGCGGGCGAGGTCACGTTCCAGAAGGTCATCGAGGAGGAAATCGACTTCGATTTCTTCGGCGGCGTCAGCGTCCTGTTCCACTTCCTCGGCTTCCTCGCCGCACTCGTTGCGGGCACGATCATTGTCGCTCTGACGACCGACCATGCCAGGAGGACGGCGGAGATCATCCGGACCAAGCCCCTCAAGAGTCTGGGGATAGGGTTCGTCACCTTCATCTGCATGCCGATCGTGCTTCTCATGCTGCTGGTCTTCATTCTGACGATCCCGCTGATGTTCATTGTCGGGCTGGCCTATGCTATCGCTCTCTACATCGCGAAGTTCTACTTCTCGATCTGGCTTGGCAACCTGATCCTCAAGAGGGGTGGAAGGACGGACGTCTCTCCGATCCCCTCGATGCTGCTGGGTCTCGCGATCGTCTATCTCGTGACGGCGATACCCCTCGTGGGAACTCTGGTCGGTGTCGTCATCATCTTCTTCGGACTGGGCGCGCTGATGCAGCGGAAAGAGACCAGGCTGGACGCGGCGTTCGAGCCCGCTCCGGTCGTCTCAAACGGGCTGCCTGACGAATTCCCGGGCACCGGGACCGGAGCGTAACCGGATGAGCGGAGCAACGCGCGGCAATTCAACTGTGCTTCAGGAAGCGAGGCCGTTCGGGGCCAGGGCCGTCTGGCTCTGGGTGCTGGGGAACAGCCTCGCGGGGCTCGCCGTGGGAGTCGCGATCTACGTGTTCGCCGAGAGCGATACCACGGTGCGCGGGCTCATTCCAATGAGCATCGTGTTCGCGAACGTCGTCGGCTTCGCGGCGGTCCTCACCGCGAAATTCGTGCTACCAAGGTACAGTGGGCTTCCGGTGTTCCTCAGGATCCCGCTGGCGGGGCTGACACTGGTGGCGGGTGGCGTGCTGGGGAGCGGACTCGCCATGCTCGTGAACCCTCTGGTGGTTCTCTACCAGCTGAGGCTCGCCCTCATGGTCCTGACCATCAACGGCGTTCTGGCGCTGGCTGTCGGGCTCGTCACCTACACGTATGAGCAGATGAGGATCCAGATGGAGCAGGAGGCGGCGGAGCGCGGGAAGCTCGAGCACGAGATGAACATCGCCAGAGACATCCAGATGGAACTTCTGCCCAAGACGTTCCCGAAGCTGCCCGGGCTCGACATGTTCGCGTTCACCGTTCCGGCGAGGCACGTCGGCGGTGACTGCTACGACGTCATCGACATCGGCGACGGCAAGCTGGCGATCACGATCGGAGACGTCTCGGGCAAGGGAACGCCCGCTGCGATTCTCATGGCGAATGTGCAGGCGGCCGTTCGGGTGCTGTCCGAAAGTCAGGTGCCCGCGGTGGAGCTCATAACGAGGGTGAACAAGCTCGTGCACGGTTACACGGAGGACAGCGTCTTCATCACCTTCTTCTACGCGGTTCTCGACACTCGTACCGGCGAACTCGTTTACGTCAACGCCGGGCACAATCCTCCGTGCATCCTCAGGCGCGATGGTAGTCGCGAGTACCTCGATCGTGGAGGGCTCGTGATCGGCGTCGTGCCCAACTCGGAGTACGAGGAGGGACGAGCGACTCTCTGCGCGGGAGACGATCTGGTCCTCTACACCGATGGCGTGACCGAGGCCGAAAACCCCGAGAGCGAGATGTTCGGGGAGGAGCGGCTCGAGCAGCTCCTGATCGAGCACCGTCATGCCTCGGCCCGCGAGATCGAGGAGCGGGTCTACACGAGCGTCAAGGACTTCGCAGCCGGCGCTTCCCAGACGGACGATCTCACCATGGTCATCGTGAAGATGACCTCTGACTCAACTGACGAAGAAACAGCCGATGCTCCGGATTCCCCCCGGATGGCCAAGGGCGGGTCCCCTGCCGCGCGAGGTGCGCCTGCAACAGGTGCCCTTTGGGGACCCGCCACGGCTAACGGTTCGCCGGAACGGGCCAACTGACCCGTTGTAGTTCCCTCACCCGCCCGGAACGAGCAGAGGGTGAGGAAGACATCTGACCACATGAGAGAGGAGTCTCGTATGAGGGCAGTCGCGAGAGTGTGCGCTTCGTTGGCGCTGCTCGCGCTCGTGGTCGTCGCGTTCTCCACGACGGTGAGGGTGTGTGGCTCTACCGACGCACGCGCAGGTGAACCGCCGCGGGACACCTGCAGCGCTCCCCTCATTGCGGTGGCGCCGGACGGTGCGGGGTGCGTGACGGCGAGCGTCGTTCCTCCCGTCATCAAGGACACAGCCATTCCATCGGGGCGTCCCAACACGCCGCGCGCGAACGAAGCCGCGTTCGAGGAGAGCGCTTCAGCAGGCTCGGACAGCGGCCGGCTCGAGCTGCACAATCTCTCCGTCTGGGATTCGCCGGATGATCGGTACGTCTATCTCTCGTTCGCCCCGATCTCGATGGAGACGTTCTTCGGAGAGGTCCCCGTCAGGCTCGCCGTAGTGGAAGGTGAGGAGATCGAGGTGGCCGACGTTGCGCCGGTCCTGGATGAGGCCCACGTAGGCATCGAGCTGGACGGAGAGCCTGCTGCCGTGTCGTCGCTGCAGTGGTACTACGAGGCGTATGGTGACCTGGGCGGAGCCGACGTGAAGTACATGCCCGTCTGTCTGATCCGTGTAGAGCGGCCAGAGCTCTCGGACGGAGAGCACGGTCTCAGCGTGAGGATAGAGGACGTCGGCACCGGCGCCGTGGGTAAGGGAAGCGCGATGTTCGAGTGCAGGAGCGGAAGCCATCAGCTCTAGGAACGCACGGAAGGAACGCACGGAAGGAACGCACGAAAGGAACGCACGAAAGGAACGCACGGACGAGCCCCACTCCTCGCACGATGGGAATGGGGCGGTTTCTTGGGAGTGAGGAGGAGCAAATGAAGAGACAGGTTCTGATCGCGCTGGCGCTTGTCTGTGCGCTCGCGCCGGCGGCGCTCGCCGCCGCGGATATCACTGATCCTTACGAGGTGCTCGACCGACACTACGAGGCTCTGGGAGGCCTGGACAGACTCAAGGAAGAGAAATCCCTCCACTTCGCTGCTGACTTCTCGATGGCCGGGCTCACCGGGACTGTGGAGCACTGGGAGATCAGGCCCGATCAGAGTCGGACTGAGATCGACCTGGAGGTGTTCAGACAGACCACGGGTGATAACGGGGTGACCGCCTGGGAGGTCGGCCCAAACGGCAAGCTCCGGATCGAGCAGGATCCGAACGCGCTGGCGCGCCGGGAGGTTGGCAGAAGGCTCGCCCTGTTCGAGCATCTCGACCCTGCCTCCGACGTATTTGCGGTTACGCTTACCGGCGTCGAGCATGTAGAGGGCACGGACTGCTACGTGGTTGGGGTCGCCAGTGAGTCCGACCACGTTGAGCGGACCTGGTACATAGACGTCATCGACTTCCTCTTGAGGAAGTCTGTGGAGGTCCGGCCGGACATGCAGCAACACGTTGTCTATTCAGATTTCCGTGAGGTCAACGGTGCGCTTCACGCGTTCAGACAGGACATTGAGGTGCTGCCGATAGGACAGAGGCAGACGATGGTGACGACCCTGCTCGAGACCGACATCGACATCGACCCCGGGTTCTTCGAGCCGCCGGCCGAAGACACCCGGGACTTCGTCTTCACCGATGGCGGCGACCGGGCGGACGTGCCCTGTCAGTACATCGAGCGGCATGTGTTTCTCCCGGTGACCGTCAACTGCCGCGAGGCGCTGTGGATCCTGGACTCGGGTGCGAGCATGTCGGTCATCGACCGCGAGTACGCCGAGAGTCTCGGGCTCACGATGAGCGGCGAAATCAAAGGGCAGGGAGCCGGCAACACTGTGGACGTTGCGTTCACGACGCTCCCTCCGTTCAGCGTCCAGGGCATCGGATTCGAAGAACAACAGATCGCGGCCATCGAACTCGTGAGCCTGTTCCGCAGGATGTCCGATCTCGAGGTCGTCGGTATTCTGGGCTACGATTTCCTGTCGCGGTTCGTCACCAGGGTTGACTACGCGAACAACATGCTGACCTTCTATGACCCGGAGAAATTCGAGTACGAGGGAGACGGGACGGTTCTCGATGCTCCTCTCAAGGACAACCTCTTCACCGTTGCCGCGACGGTTGACGGTATTTACAGGGGACGCTGGATGCTGGATCTTGGGGCCGGGGGGATGACGTTCCACGCTCCGTACGCGAAGGCGCACGATCTGGCGAGCAGGGAGGGCATCTCCGGTGTGGGCTTCGGAGCGGGCGGGCGGATTAAACACCACTTCTCCCGGTACGAGACCGTTGAGCTCGGCGGCTATACGATAGAGCGTCCCATGATATCGATGGCGGGATCCGATGGGGAGGTGGCGGGCGGCTTCTCAGGTGGGGAGCTCGTCGGCAACCTCGGCAACACGCTCTTCAGACACTTCGTGTTGTATCTCGACTACAAGAGCCAGCAGGTGGTGGTCGAGAAGGGAGACGACTTCGAGACCGAATTCCCGTGGGACCGGAGCGGGTTGCAGCTCTGGCGTCCCGACGAGGCGTGCGAGGTGCTCTACGTCTCACCCGGAACACCCGCGGAGGACGCCGGATTCCAGGAAGACGACGTCGTGCTCACAATCAACGGCATCGACGTCGAGCGCTTTGGAGGACTACTTGAGTTCCGTGCGATGCTTCGCGAGGAGCCGGGAACGGAGTACGTCTTCGAGGTCGAGCGCGACGGGAAGCGGAGAGAGTTGAAACTGGTCCTCCGGGACTTGTTCTAGCCGGAACACGAGCTTGGAACACGAGCCCTGAAGAGGAACCCTCAAGAGGAACCCTGAAGACGAGCCCGGAACACGAAAAGCGGGGAGCCTCCTCAGGCTCCCCGCTCTCAGTCCGTATCCGTTACTGCGCCATTGTGCGCAACCGAATCGACCGTCATGTTGTCATGTAGGTTGAGGATTACTGTGTCCAGGCCGTCTATCGTGCTCGTCGCGCGCATGACCACGGACCCGGCTACGGTCTCAGGCCCCTCATCTATCTCGATGTCGATGTCGTAGCAGTAGACGTCGTAGTCTTCCTGCAACGCCCGCACCGCGTCCGGCGGCAGCGCAAGCGCGGCCTGGAGCTTCTCGAACGCCGCCTGCCTGGGTTCTCACCTTGGCCCGGAGCTGGAGAGCGCTCACGGGTCACTTGAGTGGTGTTGAGAGATATATACTCGCACCTCATTATACCGCAATCTGAGCGTGCAGTCAAGGAATGCGGGGTGCGTGTGGGCGGTTCCTGCACCTGCAAGGGCTCTTGCCCGACGACTGCGGGGCGTCTAGAATGGGTTGCGGACCCACTTCCTCGGGTCCGCCATGAGAAGGAGGGTCGGAATGCGAGCGGAGCCCTCACGAACCAGACTCCAGCTTGCCCTCCTGACGGTGCTGCTGCTCGCCGCGTCGCCGGGAGCGCTTGCGGGCGCCATGGACGCCCGAACGGAGGATGCGCTTCTCAGGATAGAGGCCGTTCTCGAGATGACCGAGTTCAGCCAGGACCTCTGGCCGGCCTGGGACATCTCTGAGACGCCGTTCCTATTGCACGGCCCGGACAGCACCTGCTATCTCATCAATCACCCGCGACCGCCGGTACACTACCGTCGTGTGAGGGAAGAGTCCTCGCTCCGAACGGCCGTGTACCGAGCGCACGCCCGAGACGTTCCTTCCGGCGATGTCTGTCTCATCGAGGGGATCTCCACGGCGGCGCTCGATCTCTGGGGCCTCGCAGCGGAGATGGTGCCGCGCGCTTTCGAGGGGTCGTTCCGCGCTCACGGGGCGGATCTCTGCGAGGGCAGGATGCGGCCGATAGAACTTCTCTCCGGCTATCCGATAGATGCCTGGAACCTCGTTCTCGCGGACATCGAGTGCCGCCTGCTTCACAGAGCCGCGCTCGCGACCGCGGATTCGCTCGACCTGTGCGTCCGCGAGTTCACGAGCGTACGGCGACACCGCCGCCTGAGAATGGGCGGACGCTACGCCGAGTTCGAGCGGAGGATAGAGTTCACCGATGGCATTCCCACGTATCTCGCGGAGCGATGCCGAAGGGAAGCAGAACCCTATCTCGGTGGCAGGTTCGGCCCGCGTCTGGAGGACGCTCTCGGAGAGGCGGGCGCCCTCGAACAGTGCTTCCCCGAGTCACCGGGTCTCGACTGGTATCGCGGCGAGCGTTTCCGATGGACCGGCGCTGTACTGTGCAGTGTGATGGACAGGTTCGACCCGGACTGGAAGAAAGGCGTGTCGCTCGGGTGCGTCGACCCGTTCGAGCTCATGTGCAAACGAGTCAAGGGCAGGACACCGTCTGCGAAGGCCGTGCTGGCCCGGTTCGGGTACGAGCGGCTCGTGGCCAGCATGACCACGACGATTGAGGAGTCCAAGAGCGATGCGGAGCGGTTGTTCGAGAGTATCGCGCGAAGCGAGAACCCGACCTTCGCGGTCGCTACGCATCTGCTCTCGAGTGGTGAGATCAGCTTCGATCGGTCGCGGATCGAGAAGGTGGACGCCCACCGCGAGGTGCATTCCGGCATCCTCAGGATCGAGTACTCCGGAGGCACGCACCTCCATCTTCTCGGGGTTCCCACGGCTGTCGTGCTCGGGAACGACCAGTTCGACCTCCTCAAGGTGATGCTGGCCATACCGGATGAGTACACGGTCGTGCTGGACGGGGAGGAGCTCGAGATCAAGGAGGGCGTCTACGAGTTCACCAGGTCACTGTCGGTCGTCGCGGAGGGCATCTCTCTCGAGGCGATGTCCGGTACTGTCATGGTGGGGGCGAGGGGGATCTCATTCATCCTGCACCGATAGTGAGCGTTCCCATGTTCGTCTCGCTGGCTGAGAGCGGGGAACTGGAGCGCCGGGCGGCGGTCGCCCGGGAATCGCTCAGCGCGTGCAGGCTATGTCCGCGCGAGTGCGGCGTGGACCGTTTGGCGGGCGAGGTCGGCTACTGCGGCGCCGGGCCCACCGCGAGAGTCTACCGGCACATGGCGCACCCCGGCGAGGAGCCGCCGATCTCCGGCACACACGGCTCCGGGACCATCTTCTGGAGCCACTGCACGATGTCGTGCTGCTTCTGCCAGAACTACCACATGAGCCAGCTGGGGGAGGGGACCGACCGTACGATCGAGGAACTGTCCGCCATGGTGGGCGCGCTCAGCGACGCAGGTTGCCACAACGTCAACCACGTTTCCCCGACGCAGTTTCTCCCTCACGTGCTCGAGTCGCTTCTGCTCGCCTGGCGTGCGGGAGCGGCGTTGCCGCTCGTCTGGAACACTTCCGGGTACGAGTCCGAGTTCGCGCTCAGGCTTCTGGATGGGGTCGTCGACATCTACCTCTCGGACATCCGGTACTCCTCAGACGATGCGGCGAGGGAGTTCTCGGATACACCTGACTACACCGCCGTGAGCCGGGCGGCTCTCGTCGAGATGCACCGGCAGGTAGGCGCCCTCAAGGTGGACGCCGACGGCGTCGCTACGAGGGGGCTCATCGTAAGACACCTCGTTCTGCCGAACGGGCACGCGGGCACTCGCGAGGCCATGCGCTTCATCGCCCGGAGGCTTGGAGTCGAGACGTACGTGAGTCTGATGGCCCAGTACTACCCCGCCTGCCGCGCACGCGAGTTCCCGGAGCTGGCACGGAGGATAACCCGCGAGGAATGGGCCGAAGCGGTGGAGGCGCTGGAGGACGAAGGCCTCGAGAACGGGTGGGTACAGCAATATTCGGAGGATCTGTCACCGATTGCGGGCACGGAGATAGCATCGGACTAGCGCGGTCGGCAGGCCCCGGAGCCTGTTTGCCCTCCCGGGGCCCTGGGTGGCTCGCGGGCCGAATTCCCCGATTGTCAGAACCGTGCAAGAATCGAGGGTTCAGGTTGACAGAGACGGGGTGTCGGAACATACTGTGGCAATTGACTGGGATTCGTGGGCGCGCGCGCAGCGGGCGCATGTTTGCGTAGGCAATGGCAGAGAACGCAGGGTGTGTTGTGAAGAAGACCGAGCTATCCGGGAAGACCGTTCAGGAGCTGAGGGCGCTGGCGAAAGCCGCAGGCCTCAAGAACTGCTCCGCCCTGAAGAAGACCAGGCTGGTCGACCTGCTCGCTGCGTCCGGGTCCGGCAACGCCCGGTCCAAGGCGCCCGCTCGGCGGACCGACAAGCCTGCCGCGGCGACGAAGAGACCATCCGGCGCGACGAAGGCCTCGGGGAAACCAGTCCGGGCGACGAAGGTCAGAAGGAAACCGGTCCGGGCGACGAAGGCCAGAGCGACGAAGGCCTCGGGGAAACCGGTTCGGGCGACGAAGGTCAGAAGGAAACCGGCCTCGGAGCGCGCCGGCGGTCGCGAGGATCACGTGGGCCGCGGGCTCTCACCGCGTACGCGCCGGGCGTTCTCCATCTACCGCACCGCGGGCGAGCAGAGAATCAAGGCCAGCAAGTACCACCTGGGCGTTCAGGAAGCCCCCGATATCGATGACGGGTTCATGTTTCCTGAGACGCACGGGGAGGACCTCATAGCCCTGATGGTGCGCGATCCCTACTGGCTGTTCGCCTACTGGGAGTTCTCTCCTGATCTCAACGACCAGCTTCTGAACAGGCTGGGCGAAGACACGCTGCGCAACAGCAGACTGGTTCTTCGCGTGTACGACGTGACCGGGGTGGACGCCGAGAACCCGGTCGGTTATCACGACATCGACGTCGCCCCCGGCGCGCGCGACTGGTACATCAACGTCACGCACGTGGAGAGCGACTACTGCATTGACATCGGCCTGATCCTGCCGGACGGGTCGTTCCTCGTCATTGCCAGGTCCAACCGCGTGTCGCTTCCACCCATCGGCCCGTCGGCCGAGGTCGACGAGCAGTGGGTAACACTCGAGTCGCTCGGGGAGATCTACTCTCTCACCGAGCGCGGGCCGACATCCGGCTCCGGAGGATGGGGCTCCGGCGGATGGGGGCAGGGTTGAGAAGCCCGAGGCGCGCCACGGGCGGCGATCCGCTCATTCCCTGACACAACGGGAGCACCATGGAAAAGGGCTACCTGAGCCTCGTTCTGCATGCTCATCTGCCTTACGTCAGGCATCCGGAGTACAAGAGCTTCCTCGAAGAGGATTGGCTCTTCGAGGCGATCACCGAAACGTACATCCCACTCATCCGCGTCTTCCAGAGGTTGACGGACGACGGCATTGACTTCCGGCTGACGCTTTCCCTCTCTCCGCCTCTCGTTGCCATGCTCCAGGACCCGCTGCTTCAGGAGCGGTACGTAGCGCATATCTCCCGCCTGATCGAGCTCACCGAGAAGGAGATGGACAGGAACCGGTCCAAGCCTCGTCTACGAGCGCTCGCAGGGATGTACCACGACCTCTTCTCAGACTGCAGGCGGATCTTCACCGAGGAGTACGGACTGGACCTGGTCCAGGCCTTCCGGACCTTCCGTGACGCGGGCAAGCTGGACCTGGTCACGTGCGGCGCCACCCACGGCTACCTGCCGTTGATGGAACAGTTCCCGGCCGCCGTCCGGGCCCAGATCCGACTCGCGGTCGAGAGCCACACGAACTCGCTCGGGCAGGCGCCCGCCGGCATCTGGCTCCCCGAGTGCGGCTACTTCCCGGGCGTCGACGCCTATCTGGCAGAGGCGGGCATCCGCTACACGTTCGTGGACGGCCACGGTCTGCTTCACGCCGCTCCGAAACCGAAATACGGGCCGTATTCGCCCGTCATAACGCCCGCGGGTGTGGCGGTGTTCGGTCGCGACTTCGAGTCGTCCAAGCAGGTCTGGAGCTCCAAGGAGGGCTATCCGGGCGATCCTCACTACCGCGACTTCTATAGGGACTACTCGTACGAGCTTGACCACGATTACATACGGCCGTATCTGGGTCACGACGGCATTCGTAAGGCGCTCGGGCTCAAGTTCTACAGAATCACCGGCGAGACCGATGATAAGGAACTCTACGAGCCGGAGGTTGCGCGCGAGCGGGTCGTCGAGCACGCCGCCAACTTCGTGTTCAATCGCGAACGCCAGATCGAGCACCTCCACGAAGTAATGGGCAAGAGGCCGATCGTGGTCGCGCCCTACGATGCTGAGCTCTTCGGACACTGGTGGTTCGAGGGACCCGCGTGGCTCGAGGCGTTCTTCCGCAAGGTCTACGAGGTTCAGGGCCCCGTGCGAACCTGTACGCCCATGGACTACATCGGGAGTGAGGGGCCGTTCCAGACCGCGACGCTGTTCCACTCCAGCTGGGGCTACAGGGGGTATAGCGAGGTCTGGCTGAACACCACAAATCACTACGTCTACTCCCATCTTCACAGGGCCGCCAGGCGAATGACCGAGCTGGCCAAGGCCCATCCCCACGCTGAAGGCCTGCGGCTCCGCGCGCTCAACCAGGCGGCCAGGGAGTTCCTCCTCGCCCAGGCGAGCGACTGGGCCTTCATCATGAAGACCGGCGACATGGCCGACTACGCCCACAAGCGCACGCGCGCACACGTCTCGAGATTCACGAAGCTCTACGAGGACATCAAGGCCAACAGCGTCGACGAGAAGTTCCTGAGCGAGATCGAGTGGCGCGACCGTATCTTCCCGTGGCTCGACTACCGCGTCTACGCGGAGGACGGACCTCCCGCGCCGCCGGACGCCGCGGGGGAGACGACCGCTTGAGAGACAAGAACGCGAAGCGCAGCGAGGGCCCCGGCGGGAAGGCCGATGGTACGAGCTCCAGGAAGGCGAGATCCCCGCGTCACCGCGACGGCAGGCTGGCCGTCGCTTTTCTCTGGCACCAGCACCAGCCGTTCTATCGTATGGGCATGGACGGAGATCCGACGGGCGCCTATCTCCTCCCGTGGGTCCGCCTGCACGCGGTCCGCGACTACTACTCCATGGCCGCGATGGTGGCCGACTACCCGAATGTGCATCTGACGATCAACCTCGTTCCGTCGATGATCGTCCAGCTGGATGACTACACCGAAAACGGCGCTACCGACCTCTGGATGGAACTCTGCCTCACACCGACTGAGCACCTGACCGACGCCGACAGGGACTTCATCGTCTCCCGCTTCTTCGACGCCAACTGGCGGCACGAGGTCGAGATCTACCCGCGCTACGCGGAGCTCCTGCGCATGCGGCGGGAGTGCCGCCCGTTCACCGATTCTGACATCGACGACCTCAAGGCGTGGTTCAATCTGGCGTGGTTCCCGCCGGAGGCGAGGGGCGAACCGTGGCGACTGCACAATGGGGAAGAGGTCTCGATTCGGGAGTTCATAGAGAAGGGCAGGGGGTTCGACACCGACGACGTGTTGCGCATCCTGGAACAGCAGCTTGCGGTCATGAGGAACGTCATGCCGATCCACCGGCAGCTGGTCGAGGACGGGCAGCTCGAGGTGTCGGTCTCACCATTCTACCATCCCATTCTGCCTCTGCTTGTGGACACCGACCTGGCCACGATCGACGCGGCGGGGGCGACGCTTCCACCACGCTTCAGTCACCCGGAAGATGCCAGGGCGCAGCTTGATGGTGCCGCCGATTTCTTCCGTGAGCGGTTCGGACGCGAACCGAGAGGGCTCTGGCCGTCCGAGGGTTCTGTCAGCGAGAACATCGTGGAGCTGGTGCACGACGCGGGGTTCCGGTGGATGGCGACCGACCGCGGCGTGCTCGAGAAGTCCGGAGACCACGGCTACGAGACCGAGGATCCCGAGGTGCTCCTGAGGCCGTATCTAGTGGGCAATGAGGGCAGCCAGGTCAGCGTCTTCTTCAGGCACACGCGCCTCTCTGACGACATCGGCTTCAGCATGCAGGACTACGCCGACTACGACCGGGCGGCCGAGGAGTTCCTGGGCTGGATCCGCGAGGGGTTCGCCCGCAGGGTCGAGGCCCCGTCGGAGAGGATCCTGACGATAGCGGTGGACGGTGAGAACGCCTGGGGTTCGTACCGCAACGACGCCAGGGCGTTCCTGAGGGGCCTCTACTCGCGCCTCAACGACGACCCCGATCTCGTGGCCGTCACGCCATCCGAGTTCATCGACGGCGACCCCGCGCGGGGAGTCTCCCCGCATCCGGTGGCGGAACAGTACTCCGTTGCCCCGCTCTTCACGGCCAGCTGGATCGACGAGATGGGCTCGCCTCACGGCAACGACCTCAACATCTGGATCGGTTCCCCGCAGGAGAACCGGGCGTGGGAGGTTCTGGGATTGGTCCGCGGTCACATGGACGAAGTGGGCGCGACGCCCGAGGAGAACCCTAAGGCCTACGAGTCGCTCTACGCCGCGGAGGGAAGCGACTGGTTCTGGTGGTTCGGGGACGACTTCGTTCTGCCGCAGGGGGTCGACTGGACGTTCGACCTGCTCTTCCGTGAGCACCTGAAGAACGTCTACCGTTCCCTGGGGGAGGAACCGCCCGAGTTCCTCGAAGATCCCATCGTGCGTAAGCAGATGCTCTGGACGAAGGACGAGCCGGTCCGCGCGCTGGAGCCGGGGCAGCTCCTGCGGATTATGTCCGACGTCCCGGGGACGGTTCGCTGGAGCCTGGACCGCTGGCAGACGAGCGCCACTCGGACGCTGGAGCCGGGGGGTGACGTCATGGCCAACCTGAGCGGCTATTCCACGACACTCGGTCCCTTCGACGAGAACACGTGGGGTGTTGAGTTCGCCTTCGTCGAGGATGGCGGACCGGGAACCTACACGGTTCGCGTGGTCCGACCCCGCGGGAACGGCCAGTAGAGGCACTCCACACCGGGGGCACTCTCACGGTCCCGTTTCGGGGAATCCGCCCCCGCGGCGCGTACCTACCGCACACCTGCCCACCAGCGCGTACCTACCGCCCAGCGAGTACCTCGGACTTGGAACGTGACGTTCGGCCTGCTAGACTGAGCTTGTCTGGAGGTTACGCTCTTGTCGAAACGGGTGCTTCGCACGTTCCTGTACATTCTGGCAGCCAGCGGGATCGTTCTCGCGATTCTGGTGGCTGTTTTGCTCCTGACCCCGTTCGGCGGGCGGATGGCGGCCTCGATCGGCTGGTCCATGGCGGCGGGCGACTCGGGCGTCGAGCTCTTCATTGGATCCACGCGCGGAAGCCTCGTTCGGGGGATCACCTTCGAGGACGTGCGGCTCACCACAGAAGACGGAACGCGACTTCTCGTGGTTGAGGGCATCGGTGTCCGGGCAGGCGCTGTCAGTCTGAGCTCGAAGCGTGTGGAGCTCAGCGACGTTCGAGTCAGCGGTGGCGAACTCCTCTTTGCAACCGACGATGATGGGAAGCAGCTCGGCTGGTCGCAGCTCGGAGGAGGACGGGCCGAGGAGGCGTCTTCCGACAGCACCGGAAGCGGCGCGTGGGAAGTGGGCTTCGACATTGCGCTTGCGGACGTGACGGTGGTCGTACGGAGCGCGGTCTCCGGTCTCGATCTGGTGGTGGGACCGACCGACGGAACCGTGTCCGGGACGGCGGCGGAGCTCGATGCAGTTCTTCGGGGCGCCGCGGCGCTCGAGATGCCCGGACTCAGGGAACCCATCACGGGGGAGTTCGACGGCAGCGTGCGATTCGTGGCGGGCGAGGCCGTCGAGCTGTCGTCGTTTGCGCTTCGCACGAGCGTGGGCGAGGCCGTGGTCACGGGAACTGTGTGGTTGCGTGACCCGGGTCAACCTGTCCCGCCTGCGGAGTCGCACGCGGAGGCACTCCAGGCCGAGGACTCCTCGGACTACCGCACCGGGCCCTCAGCCGACCTCGTGATCGAGTCCACACACGACCTGTCGCAGCTGGCGGCGTTTCTTCCCGAGACCGCATCGCAGAACCTCCGGGACGCCACCGGGAATCTCACACTGACATCCGAGATCGAGGGTCCGTTCGCGGACCTGACGTACTCAAGCAGTCTGCGGGCCGACAGCGTCACCGTGGGCCTGCTGGAACTCGACCTTCTGACCGCACTCCTCGCCGGAGACGCCGGAGCCATCAGGGCCAAGTCGCTTCACGCGGAGGGGATGGGCGGTACGCTTACCGCAGCCGCGGCCGTCGAGTTCCCGGGCGCCGGTGCCGACACGCAGTTCCCACGTCTTTCGGGCCGGGCGGAGTTCAAGGGGCTCGAGCTCGACCGGCTGGCGGCGCTTGCTCCCGAGCGTGACACGCGGGTGTCGGGCACGCTCGGTGGAACGGCGAGCTTCGACTGGACGACACCGGGGCTGTCGAATCTGAATGCGGCCTTCGACCTGGACGCCTCGCGGCTCATCGCCGGGGAGAGGGACTTCGGCTCTCCGTCGGTCCGGGGCCGGGTTACGGACGGACTGCTTGTTTCCTCCGGCTCCTGCTGCGGCGTTTCCGCCTCAGCCATCGGGCAGCTCACCGATAGTAGGTTGCAGCAGGTGAATCTGTCGGCTGCCACTTCCGACCTGGCCGTTCTCGCGGCCGCTTTCGGTCGCGACGGGCTGGCGGGCAGCGGAACGATCGAGGTGGAGTTGACGGACATCGGTTCGTCACTCTCGCTCGCCGCGACCGCCGAGTTCCCCGACCTCAGATACAGGCACATCCAGGCCGGACCTGTCAGCGTCGAAGCGTCCGGGCTGGACGGGTCCTACGACCTGCTCTACGAGGCCTTCGATTCCACGCTGCTCGGCAGGGCGTCGCTGGATCCCGACGGGGATTACACCGCCTCCGTCAGGGCCCACGCCTTTGATCTGGCGGCGGTGCTCGAAGATTCGCTTCGCGAAGCGATGTCGCTCGCCGGGCTCGTAACAGGCACGGCCTCTGTGAGCGGGGGTCTCGGTGGCGCCTACACCGTGACCGGGGAGATCTCGGAGCTGGACCTCGCCGCGCGCCGTCAGAACGCCGCGCTCACGGCGCCCTTCAGCTTCACCGCGTCGCCGGACTCGATCCGTCTGACCGAGGCGCGGCTGGAAGGCACGTTCGGCGAGGCGTCCGTCGCGGGAAGACTGAGCACCTCCGACGCGATCGACATCGCTATGACCTTCGACGGTGCTGAACTGTCCGAGCTCGCCGAACTTCTGCCTCGTCCTCCGGACGTCCCGCCGCGCGGTCAGCTGGCGGGCAGCGTGCTTCTTGCCGGTACGAGGGACGCCCCGGTCTTCTCAGCCGACGTTCGTCTGAGGGAGTT
This sequence comes from Candidatus Eiseniibacteriota bacterium, assembly GCA_030613615.1. Taxonomy (GTDB): domain Bacteria; phylum Joyebacterota; class Joyebacteria; order Joyebacterales; family Joyebacteraceae; genus JALGZG01. The sequence goes on along the minus strand of JAUWLR010000007.1, from coordinate 23,797 downwards.
CGAGATGGCAGGCTTCGCGGTCGAGTCGGCGACACTCGAGGCCAGCGGTGATTCCTCCGACGTCGTGTTCTATCTGACCGCGGAGAGCGCGGGGTCAGGTGTGCTCCTGGTCAGCGGCTCGGCGCCCGTGGCTCCGGATTCGGTGACCGTTCTCAGATTCGACTCGAGCAGAGAGTTCGGCGTGAGCATCTGGACGGAGGGCTTCACGCTCGACGCGGGCGAATCCGTCCTGCCCCAGGTGCGTGGTGAGAAGCGATTCCGGTTGGACGGGTCGGTTCTCGTGACCGGCGCCGTGGATTCCCTGGCCTCCATCAACGGGAGCGGGCAGTTCGCTCAGCTGTCGGCGGCGTTCGACCTCGCGGAGTTCACGCTCGCGGACACTGTCGGCTTCGAGGTGGAGGGCGGGGTCTTCCGTGTCGATCACCTCGTGATCGACGTCGTTCGGACGCACGTTCTTGGCGACCCTGACGGTGGACGGCTGGTCCTGAGCAGCTCGGTCGTGCCCGGGGGAGACGTCAGTCTGAGTGTGACAGCCGAGGACCTCGACGTGGGTCACGTGGCTCGGGCACTGGGGTACTCCTCGGGGTCCCAGTTTCGTGGAAGGCTGAATGCGGAGGCGGTGGTCGGGGGGCTCCCGAGCGACCCGCGCGCCAGCTTCTCGTGGTTCGTCGATTCGCCAAGGATCGCCGACTTTGGTTTCGACCGCGCCCAGGGCGCCGGGACACTCGAGGCCGGCGTGGTCAAGGTGGAGACGGTCGAGTTCCTGGCCGGTAACCGCGCACTCAGGATCACCGGTGAAGTCGACGTGCGCTCCGAAGTCGAGGGGACCCTCCCCGGGTTCGACATGAGCCTCACCGCGGACGGCTTCCGACTCAAGGCGCTCACTGCTCTGCCACCGGAGCTCACGAGTCTGGAGGGCCGGCTCGATGCCGACCTGCGGGTTCGCGGGAGCTCCGACGGGGTCTCCGCCGACGGTACGCTGAGCCTCACGGACGGAGAGATCGGGGGGGCCGACCTCGCGAAGCCCGCCAGGCATGTCGCACTCGACCTGGAGGTGAAGGGCGAGACCGTGCTTCTCAATCATGCGACCGCGGAGTTCGGCGATGGGAGCATCGATGTGAGCGGCCTCGCCGACCTGTCGTCTGGACTCGACGACCCGACCTTCTTCATGACAGGACAGTTCAAGTCTCCCGAGTTCGAGATCAAGAACACGCTTGAAGGGCGTGTCGCTGGGAACATCGACTGGGGCGGCATGCTCTCTCGCTCCGTCCTGAGGGGGCACATCGTCATCGAGGAGATGAACGTGACGCGTTCGGTGGGCATCTCCGACTTCGTCGGGCGCGGGCCGACAGTGACCATTGTGAGACGAGGGGACGATCCGAGGTCGGCGATCGGCCTGGACCTGGACGTCGAGATCGAGGACGCTATCGAGGTCTACAGCAACGTGGCGGACCTGTCGCTCGAGGGCGGAGCGTCGATCGGAGGTACGTTGGCGAAGCCACGCATCTCCGGGAGCGTTCACGCCGACGAAGGCACCTTCTCCTACCTGGACAACGACTTCGAGATCGACGCGCTGAGCGTGAGCTTCATCGACCCGGTGCGCCGGGACCCGTACGTCGACCTCTCGGGCGTGGCGGAGGTGGAGAGCCGGTCCGGCGAGTCCTACCGGGTAACCGCGAGGCTGAACGGGTACCTGTCCGAGGCGGTGCCGGAGCTCGACAGCACTCCTTCCTTGAGCAGGCCGGACATAGTTTCACTCCTGACCTTCGGCGACACGTTCGGCACGATGACCTCCGGCGACCCAGGTTCGGACTCATCCGGCGGCGCCTTCAGCCACCTTGCCAGCACGGTATTTCTCTCCAGCGCGTTCGGACTGGCCGAGAGCACGCTCGAGAGGCTCTTGCATCTCGACAGGGTCGCGTTTGAGCAGGAAGAGCTGGCGCCCGGGGACGCCAGCGAGACTGAGACTGAGACCAGTGTCACCCTCGGCAAGAAGTTCGGAGACCGGCTTCGCGTCAACTACTCGACGGCGGTCGGGCACGGTCGCAACCAGAGGGTGGAGATCTCGTATGAGCTGGCGAAGCGCTTCTGGCTGCAGACCCGCACCGACCCGGAAGGCAACCATGCAGTCGGACTCAAGTTGCAGATTCCGTTCAAATAAGGGTGGTGGACTCGCTCTGATGGTGTCGCTCCTCGCGCTGGTGTTCCTGCTGGCGCCCGGGTGGGCGATGGCCAGGGGAGACCCGGCTCTCGTGCGGCGCACATTCGCGAGGCGTGCGCCTACCGGTCCCGTCGTGACGGACGTCCTGTTCATCGGGAACGAGAGCTTCGAGGACGACTCGCTGCTTCCGTACATGCAGACCAGGAAGAGCGGGTCCCTCCGAAAAACCAGCTACGACAGGCGCGCGTTCCTTCGCGACCTCGAGAACCTCGAGCGATTCTACGTCTCACAGGGCTTTCTCGAGGCCGACGTCGAGTTGGACGACATGATGCTCAGCGCCGACTCGACGAGCGTAAGACTGCTGATCGGCGTGTACGAGGGCGACCGCTGGATGGTAGAGGATGTGTCGTTCGAAGGCGCAAGCGTCATCCCGGAGGAGAAGCTCCGCGGCGTGGTGACCGTCAGGGAGGGGACACCGCTCATGGTCGGCGAACTCGACTCCGACCGACGTGCGATCCTCGAGGAGTACGCGCGCCGGTCCTATCTTGACGCGCACGTGGTGCAGGACGTTGTCCGCGATGACGAGAACCGTTCCGCGACGATCACATACGGCATCACCGAGCGAGAGCAGGCGTCCATCGCATCGATAGACGTGTACGGCGACAAGAAGACGCGACCGTACGTCGTCAAGCGTGAGCTGACGTTCGCGGCGGGCGAGCTCTTCGATTTCGAGAAGACAGGTGAGTCGCGGGTCAACTTGTATCGGACGGGCCTCTTCAATTCCGTCTGGATCGAGCCGGCCCCGGAGGATACCGGCAGGGCGGAGAAGCGCGTCGTCGTACGCGTGGCCGAGCGCTCGAGCGGTCACATCGACTTCAACTTCGGTTACGCGGCCATCGACGGTGTCGAAGTGGGCGCCGGGATTTCCAACCGGAACGTGCAGGGGCAGGCGAGGGCTCTGGGTCTCACGGGGAGGTACAGCGCGCGTGCCCGGGAGGTAAGGGCGTCGATAGGTGACCCGTGGTTCCTCGGGCGGCGCGTGTCCGCTGAGGTCGCTGCGCGTTACAGCTGGGAAGACGAGAAGTCGTTCGTCGCGCAGACGACAGGCGCGAGCTTCGTTCTGTCGAAGGAATTGAATCTGCGCCTGACGCTCGAGGGGGGCTACAGGCACGACCGGACGGTGGTCCTCGAGGGGGTGGACGACACCAGCGATGGAGAGAAGAACTACACAGGGAGCATCCTCGGCGCGGTCATCTACGACGCACGCAACGACATCCTGAACGCAACGCGCGGCACGTTTGTCAGGACCGAGGTGGAACTCGCGAGCCAGAAGCTCGGCGGAACCAACGACTTCGTTCGGTACAACATCGACTGGCGCGGCTACAAGAAGGTCGCGCGCGGGTGGGTGGCCGCGCTCGAGCTGCGAACCGGGTGGGTGAAGCCTCAGGGCGGCGAGAACGAGGTTCCGATCAACGAGCGCTACTTCCTCGGGGGCGAGGGCACGGTCCGCGGGTTCCTGAGGAACTCACTGGGGCCGCTTGGCCCGCCTGATGAGGAAGGAGAGCGGAAACCCGTCGGAGGGAGGGCAATCGCACTTGTCCGTGGGGAGATTCGATTCCGTGTCTACAAGACGCTCGGTGCCGCCGTGTTCGTCGACTCCGGCCAGGTGTTCCCTGACTTCAACGCGATGCGGTTCTCGGACCTCGCTGTTGCCGGGGGCGTGGGGCTGCGCTACAACACGCGCGTCGGGCTGCTGCGCCTGGACGTGGCCGCCCCGCTGTCCGAGAAGGGTGATGTCCAGTGGTACTTCAGCGTGGGGCAGGCGTTCTGACGGCCTCGCTCCGACGTCCGCCCGCTCCGACGGACAGCCGTTCTGACGCCCCCCGAGTGGATGCCCTCCGGTCCCGCCGCGCGAGCGCTCAGCATCGCCGAATCTGCAACCTCCGGGCCTCTGAGAGGCCCGTTTCAGCTTGCAGCAGCCACGCGCCGCGTGTATGATGTACGTTCGTACTTCGAAGCGCGAAACGTGGGTTTTCTGCCTATTAACGGCATTTCTGTGAGGAAAGGAGCAGTCGCATGGGAGCGAAGGAGCTTCTCTACGGTGAGGAGGCCAGGCAGGCCATCCTCCGGGGTATCGAGCAGCTGAGCCGCACCGTCAAGGTCACGCTGGGTCCCAAGGGTAGGAACGTCGTGCTGGACCGGAAATGGGGCGGACCCAGGATCACCAAGGACGGCGTGACGGTTGCGAAGGAAGTCGAGCTCGAGAACCGCTTCGAGAACATGGGCGCGCAGATGGTGCGCGAGGTAGCGTCGAAGACCAGCGACATCGCCGGTGACGGGACGACGACCGCCACCATTCTCGCCGAGTCGATCTACCGTGAGGGTCTGAAGAGTGTCACGGCCGGCGCCAACCCGATGTACGTCAAGCGCGGCGTCGAGAAGGCGACCGAGATTGTCTGCGAGGAACTCGACAAGATGTCCCGCAAGGTCAGGGACAGGAGCGAGATCTTCAGCGTGGCGCGCATCTCCGCGAACAACGACGCCAGCATCGGCGAGCTCATCGCGGACGCGATGGACAAGGGCGGCCGCGACGGGACCATCACCATCGAAGAGGCCAAGAGCATCGAGACCACTCTTGAGGTCGTCGAGGGCATGCAGTTCGACCGCGGCTACATCTCACCGTACTTCGTCACTGACGCGCAGACGATGGAGGCGATCTTCGAGAACCCCCACATCCTCATCTTCGAGGACAAGCTCACGAACATGAAGGACCTGGTCCCGCTGCTCGAGAAGGTCGCGCAGTCCGGGAAGCCCCTGGTCGTCATCGCCGAGAACGTCGAGGGCGAGGCGCTGGCCACGCTCGTCGTCAACAAGCTCCGCGGCGTGCTTCCGGCGGTGGCCGTGAAGGCCCCGGGCTACGGTGACCGGCGCAAGGCCATGCTCGAGGACATCGCGATACTGACGGGCGGGACGTTCATCGCCAAGGACTTAGGGCTGAAGCTGGAGGGGCTATCGCTCTCCGACCTCGGGACGGCGAAGAAGGTCATCATCACCAAGGACGACACCACGATCGTCGAGGGCCCGGCGAAGAAGAGCGACATCAACGCCAGGATCTCGCAGATCAAGCACCAGATCGAGGATTCCACGTCCGACTACGACAAAGAGAAGCTGCAAGAGCGCCTCGCGAAACTGGCGGGAGGTGTTGCGGTTCTCAAGATCGGGGCCGCGACGGAGCTCGAGATGAAGGAGAAGAAGGCACGGGTCGATGACGCGCTCCACGCGACGCGCGCCGCGGCGGAAGAGGGCATTGTCGCCGGCGGCGGTGTTGCGCTGCTTCGGTGCATCGCGAAGCTCGACAAGCTCGAGGTCGAGGACAGCGACCAGGAGATGGGGGTCAACATCGTCAGGCGCGCGCTCGAGGAGCCGATGCGGCAGATCGCTGCGAACGCCGGCTACGAGGGTTCACTCGTCGTCCAGCGCGTGAAGGAAGGCAAGAAGGCGTTCGGCTTCAACGCCGAGACCGGCGAGTACGTCGACATGCTGGAGGCGGGTATTGTGGATCCCAAAAAGGTCGTCCGTATCGCCCTGCAGAACGCGTCCAGTATTGCGGCGCTCCTTCTTACCACCGAGTCACTCGTCAGTGAGATGCCCGAGGACGAGCCTGCGATGCCGCCAGGCGGCATGGGTGGCATGGGCGGCATGGGTGGCATGATGTAGCATCATCACTTCGGACGCGGTGACCCGCGTCTGCAGGTGAGACATCCGAATAGCGGTCAAAGGCTGCGATGGAGAGGAGTAGGCCGGAACGCGCCCTAAGAGAGAGGGACTCCCTGGCTGAGAGAGTCCCGGGCAGGCGTCGGTCGAAGGTCGCTCCGGAGCTGCCGGGCTGAACGGACCATATGGCGAGAGCCAGGAGTGCGGTCCCGCGTAGGCTCGGACGGGTGGGCCCGTCATAGCCCCAATCGAGTGCCGGGGAACCGCGTGGCAGCAGTGCAGCCGCGGGTCCCTGGAATCGGGATGGTACCGCGGGATGGACGCATTCGGGTCCTCTCGTTCCCAATCGTGGAATGAGAGGGCCCGTTTCATTTGCGGGTCCGCCAGCGACAGCGCGCAAATCTGAGAGGACGAACATGAAGCTTCCAAAGAAGTACAAGCCCGCTGAGGCGGAGCAGAAGTGGCAGCGCCACTGGGAGGAGCGGGGGATCTACAAGTTCGACAAGTTCCCCGACCGTCCCATCTACAGCATCGACACGCCGCCTCCCACCGTGTCCGGGAAGATACACATTGGCCATGTCTTCAGCTACGTGCAGGCCGAGGTGGTCGCGCGCTACTGGCGGATGCGCGGGCACAACGTCTACTACCCGTTCGGGTTTGACGACAACGGACTCCCGAGTGAGCGGCTGGTCGAGAAGGAGAAGGGCGTCAAGGCGACGGAGGTGGGCAGGGAGAAGTTCGTCGAGATGTGCCTCGAGCTCACGAAGCAGTACGAGGTGGACTTCATCGCGTTCTGGAAGAGCCTGGGGCTCTCGGTCGACTGGGAGGAAGACTACTCGACCATCGACCCGCGCTCTCAGCGGATCTCGCAGCGCTCGTTCCTGGACCTTTACAGGAAGGGCCGTGTCTACCGGAAGGAAGCACCCACGCTGTGGTGCCCCGAGTGTCACACGGCCATCGCGCAGGCGGAGATCGAGGACGCGGAGCACGATTCCGTCTTCTACGACGTGGCATTCGGCCTGGGGGATGAGGACCTCGTCATCTCGACCACTCGTCCGGAACTTCTGCCCGCGTGCGTCGCCATGTTCGCGCACCCGGACGACGAGCGTTACTCCGCGATCATCGGGAAGAGCGCGACCGTTCCCATCTTCGGTCACGAAGTGCCAATCATGCCCGACGAGAAGGCCGACCCCGAGAAGGGCACGGGCCTCGTCATGTGCTGCACGTTCGGGGACACCACGGACATCGACTGGTGGAAGAAGCACAAGCTCGACATGCGCATCGTCTTCGACGAGGGCGGTCGCATGAACGAACTCGCACCGGGCTACGAGGGGCTCTCGCTCGGAGACGCGAGGAAAAGGATCGTCGCGGATCTCGAGGCTGCCGGCCTCCTGCGCGGTCAGAGGCCCATCACGCACGTCGTGAACGTCCACGAGCGGTGCGGCACAGGCATCGAGTTCTCGGTCGCCGCGCAGTGGTTCGTCCGGGTGCTGGATATCAAAGAGGAGATCCTCGGCGCCGGAGCGAAGGTCCAGTGGTGCCCCGAGTTCATGGCAGTCCGCTTCCAGAACTGGGTGGAGAACCTCGCGTGGGACTGGTGCATCTCCAGGCAGCGGTACTACGGCGTGCCGTTCCCGCTCTGGGTGTGCGGAGGTTGCGGTGAGGTTGTTCTGGCGGAGGACTCGCAGCTACCGGTCGATCCGACGGTGACGTGGCCGCCCGTCGACGCGTGCCCAAAGTGCGGGTCTGCTGAGCTCGTTCCCGAGCGAGATGTCATGGATACGTGGATGACATCGTCGTGCACGCCTTTCATCAACCTGCGTTGGGGCGAGGACGATTCACGCGTCGATCGCTTCAAGAAGGAAGGAGTCGACGGCGGCCCCGAGTACCTCATGGACCTGCGCCCGCAGGCGCACGACATCATCCGGACGTGGGCGTTCTACACGGTGGTCAAGGGCATGCTGAACGAGGGGAAGATCCCCTGGCGCACGGCCATGATCTCCGGGCACACGCTGCATCCGGATCGTGCGAAGATAAGCAAATCCAAGGGCGCAACGGGCGCCGCTCCCAGCGACATCGTCGCGGAGCGTTCCGCCGACGTCGTGCGCTACTGGGCGAGCTCGACCAGGCTGGGAACCGACACCATTCTCGCCGAGGAACCGCTCGATGCCGGGCACAGGCTCGTGGTCAAGCTGTGGAACGCGTCGAAGTTCGCGATCATGCGGCTGGAGGATTACGACGGCGGCGCCGAGCGGGAGCTTTCGACCATCGACCGGTGGCTCCTGGCAGAGCTCGGCCGTGCGGTGGCCAGAGCGACGCGAAGCTTCGACGTCTGCGACTACCACGGCGCGCTCGAGGCCGGCGAGCGCTTTTTCTGGCACGACCTCTGTGATAACTACATCGAGATAGCCAAGAAGCGCCTCTACGGAGACGAGGGCTACGATGAGGCCGGGCGGCGCGGCGCGCAGTATGCGCTCTACCAGGCGCTTCTCGCGTCGCTCAAGCTCTTCGCGCCGATAATGCCGCACATCACCGAGGAGATTCACTCGCTCTTCTTCGCTGAGCGCGAGGACGTCGAGTCGATACACGTGTCCGCCTGGCCCAAGCCGCGGGACGAGTGGGACGATCCCGAGGCGCTCGAGGCGGGGCGTATCGCTCTCGCGGTCATAGAGGGCATGCGGAAGATCAAGTCTGTGAACAAGGTCTCGGTCGCGACGCCGGTGGGCGTGCTGGCCGTGGCCTGCGACGCTGAGACGTGGCGAAAGATCGAACCGCTGTCGACGGAGCTCTGTGACGTGTCGAAAGCGCAGAGCGTCAAGCACGTCGACGTCGCGGGCGAAGGCTTCGTCGATACGGACATCGCGGGCCTTCAGGTTGCAGCAGAGCTTATCGAGGAGTAGTGTTCGGTTCCAAAGCTGGGACGGAGGTGGCTCCCGTGGCGCTCACGAAGCGAAAGCTGGTCGAACTGCCCGATAGACCTAAGCTCCTTGTGATGGAGACCGGGCTCATCGGAGAGCTCCTGGTCATAACGCCCGTGCTTCGCGCCATCGGAAAGGCCTTTCCCTCGGCCGACGTGACCGTTATGGTGCGTCCCGGTTCGGCGCCGGTACTGGTCGGCAGTCCCTACGTGAAAAAGCTCCTGCCGCTCGTCGGCAAGGAGCGCAAGGGTTTCCTCGGAGTCATGCGGCTGGCCTCGTGGGTTCGCTCCCAGGACTTCGACGCGGTGCTCGTGCTGCACACATCCTTCCGGAGCGCGCTCATCGCGCTGATGGGCGCCGCCCCCGTTCGGGCCGGGCTCTCCAGTGAGGGCCGCGGCTTCCTTCTCACGCACAAGAGGCCGCGCGACCGCACCGCGTACGAGGTCGATGAGCATCTCGCGGTGCTGAGGCTTCTGCGCATACCCGCCGACGGGCGGGAGCTGGAGCTCTTCCTGACCGAAGAGGAGCGCCGCTCCGCACGGAAGCTCATCGGCGCCACACCGGAACACGTGCGGTTGGTCGGACTGCACCCCGGCGCGAGTCGCGAGATCAGGCGGTGGCCCATCAGGCTGTTTGTCGAGCTCGCGGGCAGACTGGAGCGGGAGGCGGGCGTCACGCCGGTCTTTTTCTTCGGCCCAAGAGAAGAGGACCTGGCACACGCCGTCACGGAGCTGCGTGAGTGGGAGGGGGCCGCGCCACCGGTCGTGCACGGTCCCGGCAACATCCGCATCCTTGCCGCCGCTTTCGAGTTGATGGACGCAGTCGTGACCAACAACACTGGTCCCATGCACATCGCGGCCGCGGTTGGAGCACCCGGCGTCTTCATCCACGGTCCGACACCCGTCGCCAGGTGGCACCCTCCGGGTGAGCGCTTCATCCCCGTCTACGCGGACGGCCTTGCGTGTCGCCCCTGCGACGCGTCGACGTGCGCGCAGGACCGGCTCCTGTGTATGGAGAACGTCACGGTCGATCGCGTGTTCGAGGCCGTGTGTGAGCTGCTCGATGCGGGCGCACGCACCGTTGGAGGCGCCCGCGGAGACGGCACGCGAGGTCGCCGCGAGGGCCGCGATCCCAGTCTCGAGGAACAGGAGGTCACCCCCGCTTGAGCAGGACGATGAGCGTGCTGCACGTTATCGAATCACCGTCGTGGACGGGCGCCATGGCGCAGACGCTCGAGCTGGTGCTCGGGCTGGGGCGTCGTGGCCACCGCATCACCCTGGCGACGACGCGGGGGAGTATCCTGTGGGAGAGGGCCGCGGAGGCGGGTGTGGATGTCGTCGCTGTCGAGACGCGGTCCGAGCTCAATCCCGCGGCGATAGCCAGGTTGTCGCTTCTCGTGTGGTCGCGGCGGGTGAACGTGATACACGCGCACCGGGCGCACGCGCACTCGCTCGGGCTCCTTGCGGCGCTCGCCACCGGCCGGCCCTTCGTTGTGTCCAGGCGGGTGTCGTTCCGGCCGAAGGACAACCTCGGTAGCAGGCTGAAGTACCGCAACAGATTCGTCACGAGGATCATCGCGGTCTCGCAAGCGGTCAAGGATGTCCTGGTGGACTACGGGGTCGATGCCAGCCGCGTTGAGGTTATCTACAGCGGCTCCGACCCGCTCCGCTACCGGACGGGGATTGACGGGGGGCGAGTTCGGGAAGAGTTCGGGATCCCCTCTGATGCGCTGCTCATCGGGAAGGTCGCGAACTTCTACCATGGGTGGAAGGGGCACGACACGTTCCTGGCCGCGGCCGCGATCCTGGCCGAGGAACGACCGACGCTTCGCTTCCTTCTGGCAGGCCACAGAACCGACAGCGACAAGATGACCGCGATGGTCGAGCGGTTCGGTCTGACCGGCAAGGTGGTACAGGCCGGCTACCGCACGGACATTCCGGAGATCATATCGGCGCTCGACATCTCGGTCAACGCGCCGAGGGCCGGAGAGGGGCTCTCGGGCGCCGTCAGAGAATCGCTCGCGGTCGGCAGGCCAGTGGTGGCGACGGACGTCGGCGGCAACCGGGAGCTTGTCAGAGACGGTGAGACCGGACTCCTGGTCCCGCCGGATGACCCGACTGCACTCGCGTCCGCGCTCGCGAGGTTCCTCGATGATCGCGGACTCGCTCGTCGCCTGGCGTCTGAAGGCGAGCGTTTCGTCCGGGAGAATCTGACCGTGGAGCGCATGGTCGAGGAGACCGAGCGCCTGTACCACAGGATTCTCGCGGAGTCCTGAGTGCGCGGACTCGCAAGAGGTCTCATGGCCGGCACGGATGACAGACTTGAGTTCATTGCGGACGCCATGCTCGGGCGCTTGGCTCGGGCGCTCCGTATGCTCGGTCTCGACACGCTCTATCGTCCCGACATCGACGACAACGAGCTCAAGATGACCGCCCTTCGCGAGGGCAGAGTGATATTGACGCGCGACCACGAGGTGGCCGACACCAACCTTCCTGTCACCGTGCTTCTGGTCGAGAGCGACCACGTGGAGGAACAGCTCCTGCAGATCGCGCGGGTTTTCGGCACCGCGCCCGGTGGCAAGCTCTTCTCGCGGTGCCTCATCTGCAACGTCGAGGTCGAGGACGTGGAGAAGTGTGAGGTGAGAGAGCGCGTGCCGGACTACGTGTACGAGACGCAGGAGCGCTTCTCACGGTGTCCATCGTGCGGCCGAGTCTACTGGGCGGCGACTCACGTCGAGCGTGCGCGCGAATGGCTGGAGCGGGTGCTCGGAACGCAGGGGAGAGAGCGGTGACGGCGCTCAGGAAAAACCTCTTTGTCACGGGGCGACCCGGCATTGGCAAGACCACGCTGATCGAGCGGGTGCTCGATACACTGGACATCGACGCCGGCGGCTTCTACACAAGGGAGTTGCTCGATGGCGGCCGCAGGGTGGGTTTTTCGATAGTCGGGCTGCATGGTGACAGCGGCGTGCTGGCCCACGTTGACCACGAAGGCTCCTTCCGCGTCGGGAAGTACGGTGTCAACTGCGAGGATCTCGAGAGAGTTGGAGTGCGCGCGATCGACGAGGCCATCGAGCGCTCGCGACTCATCGTAATGGACGAGGTCGGGCGCATGGAGCTCTGCTCCGAGGCGTTCCAGGATGCGGTCCGGCGTGCCCTTGATTCCCGCGTGCCGGTTCTTGGCACACTGCAGGAACGGCACAACGACTTCCTGAACGCTATCCGCGGTCGCGCCGACGTTGAGGTTATGCGTGTCACCGCCTCCAACCGCGGGTGCATGGTGCCGGTGTTGAGGGACAGAGTCATGGAGCTTCTGAGCAGATGAGCGATGAGTCCCGGAAGCTGTCCGTTCTGATCGGGATCACCTCCCGAAGCTGGGGCGGCAATGAGAAATGGGCCACGGAGGCCGCCCGTGGGCTTCTGTGTCGGGGACACCGCGTCGTCGCGTTCTGGACCCACGCCCCTATCCGCGCGGAGCTCGAGTCGCGCGGGATTCCAGCGCGTCGGGTCAGGCTGTGGGGGGACGTCAATCCCTTCGGGTTCTCAGCGCTCGTCCGACTGCTCCGCGGAATCCGGCCAGACGTGCTGATCCTCACCAAGCAGCGCGAGTACTGGATGGGTGGGCTGGCGTCGCGCGTCGCCGGCCGTCCGCTCGTCGTATTACGCCACGGCCTCAGGCGTCCGTTGCGGGAGGACTTCAAGCGCCGCTCAGCGTTCGGGCGCTTCGCGGATCTGATCCTTGTGAACTCAGGAGATGTGCGCGACACGCTCCTTGGAGCCGAGTGGCTGGACCCGTCGAAGGTCCGCGTGCTTCTGAACGGCGTCGAGACCTCGAAGGTAGCGGACGGCGCGGGTCTCGACTTCCTCGAGAGCGTGGGCATCGCGCGCGGCACGCCGGTCGTCGCGGGAGTGGGACGTCTCACCAGTCAGAAGGGGTTCGACGTTCTCATTCGGGCCATGGCGCTCGTGAGGGAGAAGATGTCGGGCACGCGGCTCGTCCTGGTCGGCGAGGGCGGTCAGCGGCGGAGCCTCGAGGAACTCGCACGTTCTGAAAGGCTGACTGACACCGTCGTCTTCGCGGGGTACCGCACGGATGTGCGCGAGATTCTCTCCGCGGTCGACGTCTACGCGCTCTCCTCGATGAACGAGGGCATGGCCAACACGCTGCTCGAGGCCATGTCCGTCGGCGCGCCCATCGTAGCGACGGACGTGTCCGGCAGCCGAGAGGCCGTCCGCGACGGCGTTGATGGCCTCGTGGTCGCTCCGTCGGACCCGTCGGCACTGGCCGATGGAATCCTGACGCTGCTCCGGGACAGGGAGCTTTCCGCCCGGCTGGGGGCGTCAGCCAGGCAACGCGCGGTCGAGTGTTTCGGTCGGGACAGGATGGCCTCGGAACTTGAGTATCTGCTGCGGAGCGGGCTCAACGCCCGGGAGGGAAGCGAGCTGGTCTAGTGGTCTCCCCGAGCGGCGCGGCGGAACCGGGTCGGAGGCCACGTTCCCGCCTCCATCCCTCCCGCCAGAACGTAGAGGACACCGGAGACCGCGAGCGGAGCCGCGAGGAGGAGGGACGTCCGAACAAGCCCCTCATGCGAGTAGACCTCGGCCTTGAGTAGCATCCACACGACGACCACCACGAACTCGACGAGAAGCGCCACGCCTGAGGCGGTCCTCCACTTGACGCCGAGCGCGGCGGTGCCGACGGCGATGATCGTGAAGACGATCTTGACCACTGCCGTGGGCAGGTTCTCGCTTGTGGACGTGAGAGCCACTCCGAGCCAGAGCACCGTGAAAACCGGCGTCACCAGAGCGGCGACAAGCGCCATGGCCCACCAGCGATTGTAGTTCGTGTTGGTTGTCTCGTTCATCGTGGCTTCCTGCGTGAGGGGTTCTGCCGGTGAAGGCGCCCACGCGAGTGAATCTACCGCCGTGAATGCGGGCTGTGCAAGGGATTTCGGGAGGCTTCCTTGAAGGCCCTCGATAGGATAGAATTGCGGCCGAGGAGGTCGCATACAATGACACTCAGATTCGGAGATACCGCTGGGAGAAAGTGCGTCGGTGCGCCCGCCATTGCCTTGTTCGTGCTCGTCTGCGCCGGCCTTGTCGCGTGCGGTTGCGCGCGTCAGGTTCCGCTGGCGGAGCTGGGCGCATCCGGAGCGGTGGTCTGGGTCAGGCTGGCTACATCGGACGGCGAGCAGGTAACCGGACGAGTCGTCTCGCTCGATGCCGGGTCGATGGTTATCGCCTTGCGCCACGCGCTCGAGGGCGACGTCCGGGTGCGGGAGCGGGGCGACGAGCGGGCTCTCTACTCCGGTACGGAGCGACTCCCGGGCCGGTTCGTGCGCATCGACACGGACGAGGGCGAGCGCGTGGCCGTCGTGCACCGCACGTTCCGAGCCGTGGATATCGCCTCCGCGACGTTCCATGAGAGCGGTGGAGAGCGGTCGCTCTCCTCGATCGTGAGTCTTCTTCTCGGGCCGGCCGTCGGTGCGACCCTGGCGTTCATCCTGTGAGCACGGAGGCTGTCGTGATGGAGGCGCACGGAAATACACGCGGGGTGTTTCCAACTGTCAGGTCGACCAAGCTCATCCTCGTGGCGGGTCTGCTCGCGGGGTTCATCACGATGCTCTCCGGCTGTGCCGCCACTACGCCTGAGAACTTCGTCGAAGAGCCCGGGGTCACCGTTCGCATCGTCCTGACCTCAGGCGATTCTTTCTCCGGCACTCTCATCGGGATGGACGACGGTGTTCTGATCGTTGACCGCTCTGTTCCGAAGAGCTCGAGCATCACCGTCGTCAGAAATGATGACGTGGACGTTGTCTATCGGGACGGTACTCCGATCGGGAGAGCGGTGGAGATACGGGGCGTCGACATCGTAGTCCGGGAGCGGCTGGCCTTCTTCGAGATAGACGACATCCGCGTCGTGAGCAAGGCGTACTTCGGATGGGGGACCGCGATCGCGGCTGTGCTGGCGTTCCTGCTGGTTCGGGTCCTTCAGGACATGTAGCCGGACCGGCACCGCAAGTGTGGTACACGGTGTGGCGGCGCGCAGGAGGACATCATGACAAGGGGTTCTTCGACGGGGATTCGACTGCTGGTGCTGGCGGTGGCCGCGGTGCTCGCGTTCCCAGTCGCCGCGTGCGCGCGCGACGCGATGGTCACGTTCAAGGTACTCGTCCCGGAGGACACGCCTCCGGACGCGAGCGTCTTCATCTCGGGCAGCATTCCCTCGCTGGGCCCGTGGGATCCCGGGAAGGTCGAGCTGGGGAAGATAGGCGACCTCAGCTATGCGATCACACTCATGCTGCCCGCGGGTCTCGAGTTCCAGTACAAGTTCACCAGGGGTTCGTGGGAGACCGTGGAGAAGGGACGGTGGTTCGAGGAGATCCCGGATCGGGAACATGACGTGATCGGTGACGAGACAGTGGCGGTCCGCGTTCTGAACTGGCGCGACTATTCGGGGGAAAGGGAGATCTACACCGTGGTCGGCGACCTCAGGCATCATGAGGACTTTCCCTCGACCGCACTCGGGAACACCAGGTGCGTGCGGGTATATGTGCCACCGGGGTATGAGGAGGACGAGGAGCGGCGGTATCCGGTACTCTACATGCACGACGGTCAGAACATCTTCGACGCCGCGACCTCCTTCATCGGAGTGGAGTGGGGCGTGGATGAGACGCTGGAACGCATGATAGGAGAGGGCCTGGTCGAGCCACTGATAGTCGTCGGCATATGCAACACGAGCGAGAGGGAATTCGAGTACACCCCGACGCAGGATTCCGACAGCGGCAAGGGCGGCGGTGCGTCCCGCTACGCGGACTTCATCGTTGACGAGCTCAAGCCGTTCATCGATGCGACCTACCGCACGCGTCCTGAGCGCGAGCACACGGGCATCATGGGTTCTTCGCTCGGCGGCATCGCGTCTCTCTACATCGCGTGGACGCACCCGGACGTGTTCTCTCGCGTCGGCGCCATGTCCACCAGCTACCGGTGGTCGAACTCGCAGATCCTGACTGTGCTGGAGGAGATGAGTCCGCCTCCCGGCGTGAAAGTGTGGCTGGACATGGGCACGGCGGAGGACGAGTCGGACCGGAACGAGGACGGTGTCCCCGACATCATAGAGCTGCATCGTCAGGCCAGGAACATACTGATGGCGAAGGGCCTGGTGATCAAGCGTCACCTGCGATACATCGAAGATGAAGGTGCGATACACAATGAGCGTGCCTGGGCGTCCCGCTTCCCGCGGGCCGTGGAGTTCCTTTTCCCCGCCAGATGACGTCCGCCCGCATGCCGTGTTTGCGATGGAGTTCACTGTCGAACGCGCGACCGAGGGCCTGCCGCGATCAGACATACGATCATCCGGCGACTGCAGGAGGCCGACTGACCGATGACGGAGATCGTTCTCGTACGCCACGGTGAGACAGAGCTCAATACGGCGGGCGTGTTCAGGGGGCGCGCCGATGTCGCCCTCAATGAGCGCGGTCGGACACAGGCTGAAGCGGTCGCCGTGGCGCTGTCCGGCGTCCCGGTCGCCGCGGTGTTCGCAAGCCCGATGGGCCGCGCGCTGGACACCGCGCGGGCGGTGGCGTCTCCGCACGGTCTCAGACCCATTGTGGATCCCGCGTTCAACAACATCGATCTGGGGGAGTGGCAGGGCAGGGAGAAGGAGCGCGTGAGGCGGGAACAGCCGGAGCTGTGGCGCCTGTGGATGGAAGACCCGGATGCTCTGCGGATCCCCGGGGGCGAGAGCCTCGCGGACGTGAGAGAGCGGGCGTACGCTCGAACGCTCGAGCTCGTGGATGAGCACAGGGACTCCAGGATGGTCATCGTGTCGCACAGGTCAGTGGCCAAGCTCCTGGCGGGCGCGCTCATGGGCATGGAGAGCGGCTACTTCTGGAGGTTCTACCTGGACAATGCGGGCTACTCTGTCTTCGGATTCAACGACGGCGCCTTCGTTATGCTCAAATGGAACGAAGCTTGCCACCTGAACGAGAGAACAGTGGAGTACTTCTAGAGCCAGAGCGGGCCTAAGGAGTCCGGAGACGGGCACACCTGGGGCCTGCACATGTTGCGGCCTTCGACGCGGCCGCGGGGGGAGCCGATGTCGAACCGTTTCGCCCTGTCACAGATGACCGTGCCGGAAGAGGCGCCGGGCCACCGAGGCGCGCAGCAAGCAACTACCGTGACACTGGCGGCCGCCCTCATTGTTCTGCTCGCCGCCCTTCCCTGCTTCGCCGGCGATGGCATTCTCAATGCCAGGCAGCCGGCCCCTTCGCCGGACGGCAGTGAGATCGCGTTCTCGTACATGGGGGACCTGTGGAGGGTCGAGTCCACCGGCGGGGCCGCGACGCGCCTCACCGTGCACGAGGCCTACGACGACGTTCCTCTGTGGTCGCCGGAAGGCGACCGCATCGCGTTCTCGTCCGACAGGGCGGGGAACGCGGACGTTTACGTCATCCCCTCCGCCGGAGGAGTACCCGAGCGACTGACGTGGCACAGCTCGTGGGACATCCCTCAGTGCTGGGACCGCGACGGCGGAAGCGTGCTCTTCACGTCCTACCGCGACACGCTGGAGTCCAATGTCTACCGCGTGTCGGTGTCCGGTGGTCTACCCCGGCGGGTTCTGCATGACCGAGGGTACAATACGTCGGTCTCGCCGGACGGACGCTGGCTCGCGTACGTCCGCGGCAGGACCCCCTGGTGGCGCCAGCACTACTACGGCTCCGCCGCCCGCGACATCTGGATTCGGGCCATCGACGGCGGCCCGAGCTACCGCGCCGTGCGCTCTCTCTACAACGACGACAGCCCGATGTGGGGTGCGGATGGGCGCACGCTCTACTTCGTGTCCGAGCGCGCCGATTCCGTAGCCAACATCTGGAACGTGATCGTCGATCTGCCGGCGTCGGGGGAGAGCGGGAAGCCCAAGGTCGTGGGCGGGCCCTTCCAGGTGACGCACCACGTCCACGACGGCGTTCAGATGGCAAGGGTCTCCGAGGACGGCTCGCTCATCGTGTACGAGTGGGACGCGGGCATCTGGAAGCTCAAGCTGCCCGACGGGGAGCCGACAGAGGTGGTCATCTCTGTTGCGAGCGACCTCAAGTGGAACGAGGACCTTGTCCTGAACCTCTCGAGAGGTGTGACGCAGTTCGCGTTCTCGCCGGATGAGACGGAGCTCGCCCTCGTCGTGCGAGGTGAACTCTTCGTCTGCCCCTTCGAGGATGGGGAGGCTGGAGACGCGAGACGCGTGACCGAGACGGCCGCGAGAGAGAAGGACCCTTCCTGGATGCTCGACGGCGAGACGCTCGTCTTCGCATCGGATCGCACGGGCGACTACGACCTCTATGCCGTCACCTCGGCAGAGGAGGGAGAGCCGCTGCTCTCGGACGCGCTCAAGTTCGAGACGACGCGGCTGACCGATTCCCCGGAGGACGAGTTCTCACCGAGCGCCTCTCCCGAGGGCGACGTCATCGCCTACATGCGCGGTGACAGGCAGCTCTGGACGATGGACGTGGACGGGGCGCACCAGAGCCAACTCGTTGAGGAACCCGGTATTCTGCACATGGCGTGGTCACCTGACGGTCGGTGGATCGCCTTCTCCCGCACGACGATGGGTCACAAGGAAGACATCTTCATCGTGCCCGCGGGAGGCGGGGAGCCCGTCGACGTCACCGAGCACCCGAACGATGACTTCCAGCCGCGCTGGTCCGACGACGGGAAGCGTCTCTCGTTCGCGTCGAGGACCGACGACGGCCGGTACGCGCTCAAGTACATCTGGTTGCTGAAGGACGACTACTGGAAGACTGACGAGGAGCGCGAGGAGGACGAGGAGGACGAGGCCGAAGATGCGGCCGGCGACGCTGAAGACGAGGGAGAAGACGAAGGCGAGGACGAGGACGTTGACGTTACCATCGATTTCGACCGCATCAACGAGCGCACTATCACGGTCATGGACATGCGCGGCGGCTACGATTTCTACGCACAGACTCCCGACGGGCACTACTACGCCTTCCGTGACCGAAGCCTCCGGCGGGACAATCTGTGGCTGGTCGACTGGAAGGGCAGCAGCCTGACGCAGGTCTCACAGGGCGGAAGCGATCCGACGGATCTCTACTGGGACCAGGACGGCAAGACCTGCTACTACATTGACGGACGCACGATCTCGAGCGTCAGCATCGACCCCGATTCGGGCAGCGTGACAGGCCGCGGCGCCGTCGGCTTCTCCGTCAGGATGACGGTCAACATACCTGCAGAGCGGGAGGTGATGTTCACAGAGGCGTGGCGGCTGCTCTTGAACGGGTTCTACGACCCCGAGTTCCACGGCGTCGACTGGCCCGCCATACGAGACAAGTACGAGCCTCTGGCGATGGCGGCGTACACCGAGGAGGAGTTCCGTGCGGTCGTGCGGGAGATGCTCGGTGAGCTGTCCGCGTCGCACCTTGGCATCTACAAGTGGGGCGGGGGAGGTGGGTCGACGGGAAGGCTCGGGGTCTACCACGACGAGCGGTACGATGGGCCCGGTATTCTCGTGAGGAAGGTGATACCCGACAGCCCGGCCGAGCGTGAGGGCATCGTCGCCGGGGACTACATCCTTTCCATCGGCGGGCATGAGATAGCGCCGGGTGAGAACTACCACGTGCTGCTCGAGGACACCGCCGGCGATGAGATACTGATCGAAGTGGCATCGTCAGCGGGCGGCGGAAACCGCCGCGAGGTGAGGATCCGGCCCGTGCGTTCGGTCCACGCGCTGGCCTACGAGGACCGCGTGCGGCAGCGCCGGGAGAAGGTCGAGCGTGCCTCCAGGGGCAGGCTCGGATACCTGCACATCGCGGGCATGGGCACCGGTAACCTCTTCCAGTTCGAGGAAGACCTCTTCGCCCAGGGCAAGGACAAGGACGGGCTCATCGTGGACATCCGCGGCAACGGTGGCGGCTCGGTTCACGATGAGATCCTGCGGTACCTCGACAGGCGAGTGTACGGCTACACGATGTCGCGCGGCAGGCCGCCCTCCTACAACCCGCTCGAGCTCTATACCATGCCGCTCGCGCTCGTGATAGACGAGAGCTGCTACAGCGACGCCGAGATATTCCCGATGGGATGGAAAGTGCTGGGACTTGGACCAGTTGTCGGAACACCGACGTTCGGCGCGGTGATAGGCACGAATGACGTACCGCTTATCGATGGCACCATGTTCCGGGTGCCCGGCTCGGGATGGTACGACCTTACCGGGAAGAACCTGGAGAACTGGGGCATCGAGCCCGACGTCAGGGTCGACGCGGTGCCGGAGGAGTCGATGGAAGGCGCCGACGCGCAGCTCGAGCGCGCGGTCGAAGTGCTGATGAAGCAGCTCGACTAGGCGCGGTTGCGGATGGAGGGCAGTCAGATGGCTGATTCGGCTGAAGGAGCAGGCCGTGGACTTCGCGCTCTCCTGTGGAGTGCCCGCATCACTGGTGGGGTATTCGTCGCGGTGCTCGTCTTCGTGATCGTGGTCAACTTCGTCCACCCCGCCGGCGAGGCGATGCCGAGGGGAAAGGAGTGGCTGGGGCTCTCGATGTTCCCCTTCGGTGTGTTCGTGGCGTACGCGCTCGCCTTCCGTTGGGGACTGGTCGGGGGCGTTCTCGCCATCGTGTGTCTGTTCGGATGGTGGGCGTATGTGAGTTTCATGCCCGGGATCCTTCCCATTGCGGTGATGGTAGCGATACCCGGGATTCTGTACGTGACACACGGTTTGCTCTCGCGGAGAAGAGAGCAGGCGGCACGGCCTGCCGATGAGGCGCTCTGAGAGACGGCGAGCAGGCTCGGAGGAGAGCTCCGCTTCTGGATGCAGTTCCGCACGGAATGAGAGAGGCCTCCGCACTCAAGGCGGAGGCCTCTCTGCATCTTGCTATCGTTGCGCACCCGCGACCGGAGGGTGCGTCACGCGGTTTGGCTACTTCAGAAGCGTCATCTTCCTGGTGTCTCTCTCTCCGCCGTACGACAGGTCGCAGAAGTAGATGCCGCTCGCGACAGGGAAGCCGTCGGCGTCCGTACCGTTCCACACGATCTCGTGAGGTCCGGGGTCCTGGACCCTGTCGACGAGCGTGCTGACGACGCGTCCGTCCACGCTCATCACACGAAGAGTGACGTGCGCCTGGCCCGTCTCAACGGAGTGGAGGGTGTAGGAGATCACGGCCTGGGGGTTGAACGGGTTGGGCGAGATGCCCTCGATAGCGAACGCCCTGCCGTCCATCACCGGGTCATCCTCGACTCCGCTCTGGGGCGGCCAGTTGGCGAACGACCCCGTGACGACCAGCGCGAACGGCTGCGGCGCGTGGGGCACGTTCGTCCCGTCCACCGTGATCGTGTAGGCGCCGGTCGGAGGTGCGTTCAGCCGCACGGCCTCCTCGACGTTCCTGATGTCGTAGGAACCGCCAGTTGCCGACTGACCTCCGCTGAAACAGTTCCCCTTGTACTCCGTTCCGCCCGGCGCGGTGACCGTCAGGTCGAGGTTGTTCTGAAGCGCAACGCCCGTGCCGGCGGTAGCAGGATAGTCCGTCCACACCAGCGCGATCTCGAGCGGCACAGAGGAGCTGTCCACCGTGAACGAGTAGTCGCTCGTTCCGCCGTGCGAGACGCCTCCGGCCTCGTCTTCCAGCTTCAGCTCGATCGCGTCACCGTCGAAGTACAGGACGTCGTTCAGGAGCACGCGGCCCCATCCCTCGTTGTGGTTGGGGATATCGGCCGTTGCCATGTCGGTCCCGGAGTTCACGATCGTAGCCTTGACCAGCGCGGCGCTTGGCGTGAGCTCCTCACCTGCGGTGGGCATGCCGTAAGGGAACCACCCCTCCTCGAAATACTGCCTGGCGAGGGCCGCCAGCCCTGCGACCGCCGGGGTCGCCATCGACGTGCCCTGGAACGGCTCGCTGACCATGTTGCACGTCTGCGCGGGCGGATTGCCCGGATCGTTGTCGGCCGAATTGACATAGCTGTAGCCGGCCTCGCCGCCGGGCGCCGTCACCGTTGGCTTGTAGCGCCCATCGTGCGCGGGCCCTCTGCTGGAGTAGCTGGCCACCACGTCCTGGTCCGGCGGCCTGCGTGGCGCGCCGACGGTGATGCAGTTCTTCGCGGTGCCGGGGTATCCGACCGTGCTGCCGCCTGGCCCCCCGTTGCCCGCGGCGAACAGAACCAGGAACTGCGGGTTGTTCCACATGAAGTTGTCTATGTCCACGCAATATGAATCGTACGAGTTCTCGGTGCTGCCCCACGAGTTCGAGTGTATGCGCGCGCCGAGCCCGTACGCGTTGGTGTACGCGGAGCTGAGGCTCGTCGGTATCAGGACCTCGCCGATCATACATGCCCACTCGTCGTCGGCGCCGACGTCCTGCATCATCAGTTTGGCTTTGTAGGCCATGCCGTTGTAATCGTAGTTGCCGGCGTTGATGTACGACTGGTCGCCCGCAAGCGTCCCGCAGACGTGCGTGCCGTGCCCCGTGTCGCATCCGTCGTACGCGACTCCGCCGCCGTAGGCCGTGTAGTCGACGACCTTGCGGTGAGACGGCCCCGGAACCGCTCCGCCCGTCTCCCGGAACCAGCAAGAGTTGTAGTCCAGTCCCGAGTCCATCACGGCGACCAGCTGGTTCTCTCCGTGAATTCCGTGGCTCCAGATCGGTGTGCTGCCGCTGACGTTAGACTGAACGACCCACTTCGTGGTGTCGTTCATAAGGTAGAACTCCGGTTTCTCCTCGATCCACCAGACCTCGGGCAAACGCGCGATGGCGTTGACCATCTGTCTGGAGGAGTGCACCACGAGAAGCTTCTGAAATCCGTCGTCGCTTGCCTCGAGCACCTCAACGCCGAGCCGCTCGAGTGCGACCGCGGTGCCCGCGATATCATCGAAGACGCGCACGCGCAGGGTCAGAAACGAATCACCCGCGCGCTTCGGATTCCTGAACTCATGAGTGCCGATGGTGGGAGAGATCTTGTAGGCCGGGTGGAACGCGCCCACCCACGCCACCTCCGGTGAAGCGAGCAGCGACCCCGACGGGTCTCCCTCGATCCTCGTGATCCACGTGTCGTCCGGCACGTAGGCGATGAGCTCGCCGCCGAGCGCTTCCACCGCGGCCTTTCGCTCGTCCGTCGAGGCTCCCGCAAGCTGCACGAGGTAGTACCCGGATTCTCCCGGCGCCGGCGACTCTGCCTTGAGCCGGCTGTCGATCGCCGGCTCGCCTTCCACCGGGTTGAAGGGGTGGGTGAGGAGGTGGATGGTCCCACCCGGCGTTCCGCATGCCGCCGGTGCCGCCACGAGCGACACGAGCACGATGCCCGCGATCATGCTTCCGCATCTTGACACAAGTTCCTCCTTGCCTGGTGGTCCCCGGCCCTCCGCGGCGCCGGGTCTTGCCGTGGTATTTCTTCCAGCTCTCCGCGATTCTGGCTACATCACCAGAACGGGTAGCCTAGCATGTAGATCTCATCGATCATGACGCCCGCATCCCCGGCCGCGCCGGGGCCGCAGCCGTCGTCGGTCGTGTGGAAGATGAACTTGAAGCCCGCGGCCTCCACAAATACGTTCGGCGAGAACTGGCCGACGTCGAAGCCGATGTTGAGGGCCGTGCCGTCCCAGCCGTCGCACGAACCGAAGTCGCCCCAGTATGCGCCGAAGCTGTAGTAATCATCCCCGTCGCATGTCCCAAGAAACTCTATGTAGTCGTTGTCCACTGTCGGTACTGCGAAGTGACTGGCGAAGTAAACCGTGCACCTCCAGACCGCGCTGATGAATTCGACCAGTGGGGTGAATAGTTCGTTGTGCAGCCCCGGCGGCACGTGGCTCGTGTCCGCATCATCCCCGCACCACCACGAGTGCGGGTCCGAGTAGGCCGGACAGCTGCGGGCGATGATGTGCCACCAGTCACCCGCCGCCGGGGGGACCGTGGGTTCGCAGAGACCGATGCCGTCCTCACAGTCGTCGTAGAAGTACACCTCGCCGGTCGCGAAGTCGTACACCCTGATGTTATCCACGTGAAACGCGCCGC
>JAUWLR010000222.1 GCA_030613615.1 Candidatus Eiseniibacteriota bacterium | reverse complement strand
GGCTACTGCAACGCCGCGGCCCTCGGCCTCGCGGAGATGTGGCACGCGCACACGCGCCGCGAGATCGACACCGGCAGGGCCGTCGAGCAGGTCGGGGACCTCCTGAAACGGATGGAAGCGCGCACGAACTGCGATGTCCTTCTTCTGAACAACGGATGCGACCACCATCCGCCCCAGAAGAGCCTCGGCGCGATCCTGAAGAGTCTGAGGGTCGCGTTTCCCGAGATCGAGTTCGTCCACGGCACCCTGACCGACTACGTCGCGGCCGTGAGGGAATCCGGCGCAGCAAAGAGCGTGCGCACGGGCGAGATGCTGGGCGGCAGGTACCACCACATTCTCTCGGGCGTGTGGTCCGCGCGCATGCGTCTCAAGCAGCAGAACGACGCGGCCCAGACGCTGCTCGCCGGGTACGTGGAGCCCGTTCTAGCCTACACGCACTTTCTCCTGGGACGTCCGTACCCGCACGGTCTGATCGAGTACTCCTGGAAACTCCTGATGAAGAACCACCCCCACGACTCCATCTGCGGCTGCAGCACGGACGAAGTCCACCGCGACATGGAGCCGCGCTTCTCCGGCGTGCGCGATACGGGGGAGCAGCTCCTGAGCGCTGAGCTCGAGCACATCACTCCCGCGTTCGGGCGGCTGCCTGAGGACGACGACGAGACGGTCATCTGTGTCGTCAACCCTCTGCCGTTCAAACGCACGGAGGTGATAGAGCGACTCGTCGTCTTCCGGCCGCCCGGCGTGGACAGCCACCGACTTCACCTCTACGACGAGGCGGGGCATCCCGTGCCGTTCGCGATCGTGTCGAAGCGCTACGTCGAGCGGTTCTGGGGAATAGACTACAGAGGAGAGCTCTTCTCCGGCCGGCAGGGCGACCTCTTCCGGAAGTACGTCGACCACTTCGGCGACCGCATCGTCCGGACGGAGACGGACAGGGACGAGGCCGACTGCTTCGTGACCGTCCAGTTCGTCGCCCATGACCTTCCGGCGCTTTCGCACCGCAACTACTACTTCAGACACCAGAACAGCGAGGGGACCGATGGTGCGTCACACCGGCCTCCGTCCGTGTGGGCCGTCAGGGTCGTCGGGAACTCGCTGGAGAACGACCTCGTGAGGGTCACGCTCCACCACAACGGCACCTTCGACATAGAGGACAAGAGAGGCGGCGGGACCTACCGGGGTCTCAACCTCTACGAGGACACCGAGGACATCGGGGACGAGTACGACTACTCGCCGGCCACCGACTCGATGACGCTGACCTCTGCCGAGACGTACGGGGACATACGGGCGATCGAGGACACGGGGCTCCGGGCGCAGCTCGAGGTCCGCTACGAGTTGCACCTTCCGTCGGCCCTGGAGAGAAATCGTGATCACAGACGGCCGGACACGGTCGCATGTCGCACGACCACCCGCGTGCGGGTGACCGCGGGCAGCCCCCTGGTCGAGGTCGAGATGGACTTCGAGAACCGGGCGAGGGATCACAGGCTGAGGGCGCTCTTTCCGACGCCGATCGTCACGGACGCCGTGCTGTCCGACGGGCACTTCCTGATCAACGAGCGCCCCCTTGAGAAACCCGACGGCGCGGGCTGGGTGCAGCCGCCCCCCGCGACCTGCCCACAGCAGGAGTTCTCACTGTTGTCCGACGGCGAGAGGGGACTCGCCGTACTCAACCGCGGGCTGCCCGAGATCGAGGCGGCGCGGGGTGAGAACGGGGGAGCGACACTCGCGCTGACGCTCCTGCGGTGCGTGGGCTGGCTGTCGCGTGACGACTTCGGCACGAGGAACCGCGCGAATGCGGGCCCGACGCTGCACACGCCCGAGGCGCAGTGCCTCGGGAGCCAGGAGTTCCGGTACGCGGTCGTGCCGTTCGTAGGCAACCACATCGCCGCCGGCATCAAGAACCTCTCACTCAGGTACAGAACGCAGGTGCTGACGAAACAGGGCGTGCTGGACCAGTGTGTGCGGGGCACAGAAGGCCTG
The DNA here is from genome assembly GCA_030613615.1 of Candidatus Eiseniibacteriota bacterium. Classification (GTDB taxonomy): domain Bacteria; phylum Joyebacterota; class Joyebacteria; order Joyebacterales; family Joyebacteraceae; genus JALGZG01. Next base: position 911 of record JAUWLR010000222.1, on the reverse strand, counting down.
CTGGAGAAGACGAGCGAGCGGACCTGCATCTCGGCCATCAAGAAGCATGAGACGAGAGACACCCTCGTGGTCAGGCTCTACAACCTGACGGGGTCGGCGGTCGACGAGACGCTCAGGTTCGGAGTGGACGTGACGGAGGCGTGGCTCACCGACCTTCTCGAGAACAGGCTGTCGAGCTTGCCCGTAGACGACCCGCGCGAGCTGGTCCTGGGCCTCGGGCCGCACGAGATCACCACCGTGGAGTTGGAGCTCGCGAAGCCGCGAAACACCTGAGACACAGGCGAGGGATCAGATGAAACGAGGCCGGACACGATTCGCGGTGGCCGGATTCACGGCCGGAGCGCCGGTGTCGAGACTCGCTGGGACAATGCTGACAGGAGTCCTGGTGGTGACCGCCGTGCTTAACGCCCGGGCCGCGCCCGACGCAATGGAAGCCGTGTCTTCACCAAACGGCAGGATCGAGGCCGTCTTCGCGCTCACGGCCGGACGACCGACCTACTCGATCAGCCACGATTCTCAGCCCGTGATCCAGCCGTCCACGCTTGGATTCCGGTTCAAGGACGACCCGCCGCTGACCGGAGGGTTCACCATCGACGGCGTGAAGCGCTCCCTGGTGGACGAAACCTGGAGCCCGGTCTGGGGCAGCGCGAGCGAGGTCAGGAATCACTGCAACGAGCTCGCCGTGCGCCTGAAGGAAGAGGGCGGGTCCGAGCGAGTCATGACCGTCGTCTTCAGGGTCTTCGACGACGGTGTCGGATTCCGCTACGTCCTGCCGGAGCAGCCGGGACTTGGAGCCTTCGATATCGTATCGGAAGAGACCACGTTCCGACTTGCCGGGGATCACACCGTCTGGTGGAACAGGAACGACTACGACAGCTACGAACACCTCTTCCGGGAGACGCCGCTGTCCG
>JAUWLR010000268.1 GCA_030613615.1 Candidatus Eiseniibacteriota bacterium | reverse complement strand
CTGCCCGCGGCGGTCGCCATCTTCGGCCTCGCCGTGCCGACCTTCCCGCTTGTGATGATCGCACTCCTGGGGATGGCTCTCTTCTTCGTCTTCTCGGGCGGCCAGGTCGCCGTCATCATCACCGATTTCGCGCAGGGCCTCTTCGTCAACGTAGTCTTCGTGGTCATCGTGCTCTACCTGTTCCTGCAGGTCGACTGGACTCAGATCGTCGAGGCACTGGCGGCGGCGCCACAGGAGGCGTCGCTCATCAACCCGTTCAAGACGAGCCACATCGAGGACTTCAACCTCTGGTACTTCCTCATTGGTATCGTCGGCGTCCTCTACGGCGCCATGTCCTGGCAGGGCACGCAGGCCTACAACAGTTCGGCGACGAGCGCCCACGAGGCCAAGATGGGCAGTGTGCTCGGCAACTGGCGCGGGTTCCCCCAGGGCCTCTTCCTGTTGTTCGTCCCCATCATTCTCTACACGGTGATGCACCACCCTGACTTCGCACACATAGCGACCGGCGTCGAGAGTGCGATAGCGGGCGCCGGGAACGAGGCCATCCAGAGCCAGCTCAGGGGCCCCCTGGTACTTGCGAGGCTGCTGCCCGTAGGACTGATGGGCGCGTTCGCCGCCGTCATGCTGGCGGCCTTCATCAGCACGCACGACACGTACCTGCACTCGTGGGGCAGCATCTTCATTCAGGATGTCATAATGCCGTTCCGAAAGGAACGGCTCTCACAGAAGCAGCATCTGCGACTGCTCCGGTGGTCCATCTTAGGCGTCGCAGTCTTCATCTTCTTCTTCAGCCTCCTGTTCCAGCAGAGCGAGTACATATTCCTGTTCTTCGCCATCACCGGCGCGATCTTCGCCGGGGGCTCCGGCGCGGTCATCATCGGCGGGCTCTACTGGAAGCGCGGCACCGCCCCGGCGGCCTGGACGGCGCTCATCACGGGCTCGACCATCGCCGTTGGGGGCATCCTGATCCACAGGCTGCCGGAGGAGATGTTCCTCGCGGCGCCCGCGCATCTGTCAGACCTCGCCCAGCGAGGCTGGACCCTCCTGAACTGGCTCTACAATATCAACGGCCAGCAGTACTGGGCGGTGGCCATGGGGGCCTCGACCGTCCTCTACGTGCTGGTGTCGCTCCTGGGGAGCCGGAAGGCCTTCGACCTCGACAGACTGCTGCATCGCGGCGCGTACGACACTGCGCACGAGACCACGGTCGTGAACGCGGCCCCGTCCAGAGGGTTCCGCATGCTGGGCATGGGGAAGGAGTTCACGCGGGGCGACCGCATCATCTACATCGCGAGCTACGCCCAGACGGGTTTCTGGATCCTCGTGTTCATCGTGGGGACCATCTACAACCTCCACCACGACGTGCCGGACGAGGCGTGGGCGCGGTTCTGGAGGCTCTACTTCTTCATACAGGTGGCCGTCTCAATCTTCGTGATCGTCTGGTTCTCGATAGGCGGTTTCAGAGACATGGCCGCAATGCTCGGGCGGCTCAGAGTGATGCAGCGCAACGCTGACGACGACGGAGTCGCTGAGCACGTCGACACAACGACGCGGGAGGAATGACGGTGGCGCTGACGAGGAGTCCCGAGAACCCGATTATCACGCGCGCGGATATCCCGGACGTCCCGCCCGAGATAGTCGATGCGACGTCCGTGTTCAACCCGGGGGCCGTCCTGCACGACGGACGCTATCTCCTGATGCTCCGCGTGCAGACGCGCGGACGCGAGACGTTCTTCATGACGGCCGAGAGCGACGACGGCACGCACTTCGAAGTCGCGCCGCGCATCGTCCCCATTCGCGGCATCGACCGCATCGACGGGACCGTCTACCACAGCTACGACCCTCGGATCACGAGACTCGGCGACACCTTCTACATCATGTTCGCCATGGACACGGACGCGGGCTGCCGGCTGGGGCTCGCGCGCTCGACGGACT
>JAUWLR010000213.1 GCA_030613615.1 Candidatus Eiseniibacteriota bacterium | reverse complement strand
CACGGTGCCGGTGATCGTGAGACCGTCGCCGCGAGCAACCGGGAGCCCCGTGTTCCTCACGAAGAGCCCGTTCCAAGGCCCTTCCCCGTCCTGGATCGCGAACCTCTCCGGGTAGGTCGTGCCGTCGGTGGTGGCGATCCCACTCACGGTGACGACCTGCCCGACCATTGGGGACGGGCCCGTCGGGTCGTCCGTGTACTGCACCTCGCTGATGGTCGCCTCGAGTGGCGGCGCGCTCTCGAAGTACACGGTCACCCCTCCCTCGGCGACGCCGTTGCCCCAGAACCACCCGTTGACGTAGACGGCGTTCCCCGGTCCGAACACCACCTCCTCCGGCGCCGCGACGATGAGCGAGCAGGCCACGCACATGCCGGTCGGAATGTCGAACGGCGGCTCGGGCTCGATCCACGCGCTTGCGCCCGGGGGCAGGTCCTTCGTGCAGATGCACGCATCGGCGGTCCGGAACGGCCCCGGCGTCATCGGATCCACGCAGATCGTCAGCCGGAACGCGTAGCGCTGGCTTCTCCCGGACGCGGGCGGCGCCGCGTTCTGTGCGAACTGCGCCGCGCCCTCGGCGAACAGCGCCCCGGCCTTCTGCGTCGGCTGCACGTCGAGGGGCTCCTTCGCCGAGTTGTTGGCAGGGTTGGGGGCGGCCGCGTAGGTCGCGGTCACCCGGTAGCACTGGGGGCCTTCCATCCCGGGAAGCGGAGTGTACGGGATCGTCGCCACGACGCTCCCTCCGGATGGGACGTGCACAGTGGTGCTTGCGATCGGACTGTACTGCGCACCCCAGCCGGTGAGCATGACCTCGAACAGCACGACCACGCCGGGCGCGAAGCTGCCGTTGGCGCTTACGCGGGCGTTCAGCGTGTTCGCTTCGTTCACCTTCACGGGGTAATGCCCCGCCCAAATGCTCTTGCTGTTCCACGTTCCCGGGATCCATGCCGCCACGGCCACGTCGGCCAGGAGCGTGGCGTTCACGGCGTCGGCCGCCGAGACGATGCCCCAGCCGTACTGGTGGTTCCACACCGGGTCGATGGACGGGAACGTCGGTCCGCCGCGTGCCTCGGCGTTCGTGCGGAGCATGTTGTCGACCTGAGTGGGCGGAAGCCCCGGGTACTTGTCGAGAAGCAGAGCCGCCACGCCCGAGACGTGTGCCGTCGCCCACGACGTCCCGCTCCCGGGATGCTGCCAGAAGCCCGCACCGCCCTGGCCCGGGTTCGAGCCCTGGCATGAGGTAATGTCACGCATGTACGCGGAGACCTCCGGCTTCAGATCGTTGAAGATGGTGGTGAATCCCGGTGGCTTGGACGCGCGCGGTCCGTAGCGCGCAGCGCTGTCATAGGCGTCGTCCCCTCGCCCAATAGTGGCGTTATCGGTCACTCCTCCTACAGATATCACCAGGTCGCCCGAGGCCGGGGAGGTTATCCCGGCACCCGCCGGGCTGTTCCCGACCGCGGCCACCACGACGACGCCCGAGGCCGCGAGCGCGTCCGCCGCTCTGGCCATGGCGTCGGTGCCATCGTCCAGACGGCCCCCGAAGCTCATGTTCGCTATCTGGATGTTGTACTGGGCGGCGTTTTGCATGACCCACTGGATGGTCGCAATCGCCAGCGAGGACGTCGACGAGCCGGCCGCATTGAATATCTTGCAGTCTATGAGTCCGGCGAGCGGTGCGACCCCCATGTACTGCTGTGCGGGGTCGTTCCCCATGATCATCCCTGCGACGGCTGTGCCGTGATACCAGCCGACCATGTCGTCGTCCGGGTTGACCCCGGGTCCGCCGAGCTGCGTGAACCCGTCGTAGCCGGCGACGAACTTCCCCGCGAGCGCGGGGTGCGCGTCGTCCACGCCGCTGTCGATGATGGCGATGTTGACTCCGCTCCCCATGTACCCTACGGATGGGTTCACGTCCCAGACGGCCTGAGCTGGATAGGGATACATGACGCTTGCCCGCGCCTGTATGGCGTAGCAGCTCACGTCGAGGTGCGGCTGGAGGGTCTGGTCCCACTCGATGAGCTTCACCCTGGGGTGGTTGTCCACGATGAGCTGGCAGCCCAAGACGAGAACGTCACGGACCGCTATCGCGTCAATGAATCTGAAGACCTCGTAGACGGTGCCGTAGCCGGCAAGAAAGGTGCTGTCGGCCGCGGTGGGCGTCGAGCAGAAGTCGACGATGATGTCGACCTGGTCCAGGGGGCCGAGGGCATCGATATGGTCGTCAATGCGATTGGGGAACCCCGGACCGGCATAGAAGGTGTCGTAGAGGAAGGCGTGGGACGTCGAGCAGGCAAGAACCGACAGGAGGACGAGGGAAAGCCTCGCAAGTGCCGGAAGCCACGATCGAAGGTGGCGCATGTCGCACCTCCTTTCACGTTGGGAACGGACTTCTGACATCAGTTGTAAGCGGGGAACGGCCACCCCGCCGCCCCCCGCTGTTCGAGACTATAGCACAAGATGCTACTGAAGGCCAGTCGTTTCTCCCGACCGATCCGGCTTCATCATGCAGCCGGGTTCTACCCCCTCGAGGCCTCACCAGTGCGGCTCTTCTCCGCCGCCGGCCTCAGTGACGGATCGAGCCGCTCCTCAACCCAACCGTACACCGCGGGGATGACGAAGAGCGTGAGCAATGTCGAGGTTGTGAGGCCGAACACGACGACAGTGGCGAGCGGCCGCTGCACCTCCGAGCCCATGCCGCGCGAGAGCAGAAGGGGCATGAGACCGAGCACCGTCGTCACCGCCGTCATGAGGACGGGCCGGAGCCTCAAGAGCGCGCCCTCGACGAGCGCTGCGTCCAGGTCTATGCCCTTGCTCCGGTGGTGGTTGAAGTAGCTCACGAGTACGATGCCGTTCTGTACGGCAATGCCGAAGAGAGCTATGAACCCCACCGACGCCGGAACCGACAGATACTCACCTGTGAGCAGGAGGCCCATTACGCCACCGATCAGGGCGAGCGGGATGTTCAGGATGATGACGAGCGCGTGCCTCATGACGCCGAACGACATCCAGAGGAGTGCCAGGACCGCCGCTATGACGATGGGCACGATGATCGAGAGACGCTTCATGGCACGCTGCTGGTTCTCGAACTGTCCACCGTACTCGATGAAGTAGCCCGCCGGCAGCTCCACGTTCTCCTCGATGCGCTGCCGCACGTCCGCCACAACGCTGCCGAGGTCCCGGCCGCGGACGTTCGCCTGGACGATCCAGCGCCGCTGGTTCTTCTCGCGG
>JAUWLR010000215.1 GCA_030613615.1 Candidatus Eiseniibacteriota bacterium | reverse complement strand
AGATGAAGGTATCGAACGCCGACTGCTCCTTGGCGTTCGGCGCCTGCTCGTTCCCCCTGCCCCGCACGATCATGGGCGGGTAGCTCTCAGGAGTGTGAAGGGCATGGCCTGCAACGACCCGGAATCCCCTCGAGGTCACGGCGCTCTCCATGGCTCGGAGCGTCTTGCCGCTGATGAAGCCGTGCGTACTCAAGACGAACGCGAGCTTCCCGTCCTGGTGCGGGAGGCGGTCCACGAAGTCCAGGAACACCTGCGACGGCCCGAAGAAGTCCGTGAAGGCCGCGAAGCCGATGACGTCGTACGCACCCGTGTCGATTGCCTCGGCCTCGGTGATGTCAATGAGATCGAAGTCTATGTCCTCCATCCTCGCGGCCAGGTACCGGCAGGCCAGGGCCGTGTTGCCCGACCCCGAGTAACAGCAGATGGCTCCCTTCACTTTTTTCTCCTCTTCAAAAACCGGCGCCCGCCCAGGGGGGGGGCACCGTCTCGCCGACTCGACTGCTCAATCCTCCAGGAATCTCCGCAGCGGCTTGACCATCTCGTCCTTCATCCGTCTGTTGACTTTCTTCCTGAATCGCGGGGACCTCGAGAGGAACAGCATCAGCGCGTTCTGGACTCTCGACTTGAGGTCCTTTTGCGGGAAGTCGAACGCCCCGGATTTTCGGTAGGCGACGAAATCGGCACGGAACGGGAACCGGAGTCCGCCCCAGATCGCATCTCGGAAGAGCATGGCTCCACCCACGCCCAGGAAGGTGTGCGGTCTCGCGTACCCGGTGTCGGCGAACCGAGCGAGGCGCCGCGCCAGCTCCTGCAGCGCGTCGTCAATCCCCGCTGAGTCTCCGAACTCGTCGGTAACGAAGCCGCCCAGATTGGCGTGCTGGAGTTCCACATAGCTCTCCAGCATCTGCCTGAGATTCTGTATCCGGCTGAGCGGGCCCGAGATGATGAACCCCATCTGCTTCCCGGTCAGGGACGGCACGTGGCCGTTGAAGAAGGACCTGTCCAGGTAGAGCTTCCACCTTGAGGACAGGTACCTGTCGCGAATCGTCCCCGCCCAGACGACTATGTCGGCGGTCTTCACCTTGGTGTTGTAGAAGTCGATGTACCCGTCCTTGCCCTCGTACACGCAGTGGTTGTCATACCCGCACTGGATGCATCCAAGGCACGGCCCCTTGATGTCGACGTCGTGCAGGTTGACCAGTTCGATGTCGCCGGCGAAGGACGAGCGGAACCTCTCGACCATCCGGATGAGGTTCGTCTGGCCGACCTCGGAGTCCGTCACGACCAGGATCTTCTTGCCGCCCGGGTCGACTTTTTCCTCAACACGGCCGGGCGTGTAGTCGAACTCCCGCCACGCAACCGGCGCGTAGGTCTTCTGAGGTCGTGTGCCGCGTTCGATCGAGTCGAAGAGTCCCTCAGCGAACAGACGGAACGCGGACCTCTCCTTCTCTTTCAGAAGATCGTACATGTCCGCGGAGAAAGACCCCACGTACCTCATGCCGAGGTCGTCGCAGATACCGTGTATGTAGTTGATGGCCGTGTGGTCGAAGAAGTGGATGGACGTGGCCAGAATCGCCGCGTGCTTGTCCCTGAAGGCGTCCGCCGCACCCCTCTCCCGGATCAGCTCGATGAAACGCTTGTAGCCGGAGTGCACGAGCATGTAGTAGAGCGGGAACGCCCACAGAACGCCGTCCGAGGACCGCACCTCAGCGGTGATCTCCCGGAAGGCCCGTTCGTCCTTCTCGATCTTCCCGATTCGGCTGGAGACATCGAGGATGTTGAGCTCGTGCTGTGGGAACTCCTTCTGGAGGTAGCGAACGTGCTGCATCGTAACACTGGTCGCACCCTTGGGACTTCCGTTCAGAACCGCGATCTTCACTGCGACGACTCCTCTTTCAGTTCCTCAAGCAGCAACGACGCCTCCTCCGCATCCGACTCCAGCACGTAGACTGCGACGGGCTGGACACCGGGTGTGAACACGGTGCCCAGGCGACTGATCCCCGTGACGTCACTCATGAATCCGCCCTTCACCGTGCACGAGATGTCGGCCTCTTCGAGAATCGACTTGGCGACAGCCGCCGCGGTCTCGTCCGAGGTGCGGAAGACCGGAACCAGATCCTCTCTGAGCTTCTGAGAATCCACCATCTAGACCCTCCGTCCCAGGTGCCGAGCGCGCACCCGGCGAAATGCGTATCAGCCGCGGGCAAGGGGCGGCGGCGTGTGTGCGTCGCCCGGATGATCCGGAGCGGACGTGGCACGCACCGCACAGCCGCATGTGCTAGTCGGACGACCCCCGTTGATCTCCGTTCTCGTGACTGTGCCTGGGGTGAAGATCCGGCCAGTGCACGTGCTCATGCTCTTCCGCCTCGTGGCTGTGTGAGTGCGCGTGAGCTGTGGCGGCCCGAGCACCAGCATGTTCATGGTTGTGGTGATCGTCGTCATGACGGTGCCAGTGGTGGTGCACCATCCGATCGTGTCGGTGCACGTGACCATGTCGCTCGCTGAACAGAAGCACCAGCGAGCCGCCAACGAGCGCGGCCGCCCCCGCCTGGACTCCGGTGAAGGTCTCGCCCAGGAACAGCAGAGAGAGAATCACTCCGAAGAACGGAGCAACGGAGAATACCATCTGGCTCCGGGAGGCCCCCAATCCCTGCGCTGCGGTGATGTAGAGGGCAATGCTGATACCATACGCAAACGCCCCCACCACCAGGGCCAGCAGTGCTGAAGTCGCGTTGCCGACGCCGCCGAGTACAGCTCCTCCCACGATGAGATTGAACAGGCCGGCCACAACACCCTTCCATAGGGTCGTCTGGGCAGGCGTGATTCCATCAATCAGAGCCGTGAAGTGGTTATCGAACCCCCAGCAGAGGCAGCCTGCACCGACGAGCAGGGCGGCAAGGACACCGGCCGAGCCTTCTCCCGCAGCCAGAAGCACGGCAGCCGCGAGCGTTCCCGCCGCACCAAACCAGCCTCTCGCGGACAGATGCTCTCGAAACAGTAGACGACCCAGCAGAACTGTGGCAACCAGTTCCAGATTGAGAAGGAGCGAAACCGACCCGGATCGGGCGACCTTCAGACCGAGCAGCAAGAGCCACGGACCGAGCACTCCCCCGGACACGATTGCACCCGCCAGGAGCAGGCTCGTCCGGCGCCCGGCACGCCACGGCAGGCAGAAGGAACGCTCCCGGAGCAGGATGGGCAGGACACCGATGG
>JAUWLR010000190.1 GCA_030613615.1 Candidatus Eiseniibacteriota bacterium | reverse complement strand
GACCGTGGATGCCGACTACAACTACTGGGGCAGCACCTGTGTGGGCGACAGCCTGTTCTACGGTCTTGTGGACTACGTTCCCTGGACAGACGAGACGCACACGGAGACGTACACGGAGTGCGGCACGGGCGTCGATGAAGGGGTGGCGGTGAAGCCTTACCTGAGCCACAACTTCCCTAACCCGTTCAATCCTACGACGGCCATCCAGTATCGGGTGCCGTCGCCGGGCAGTCGCGTGCGTCTGTCGGTCTACGATCTCTCGGGCCGCACGGTGCGGACCCTGGTTGATGCCTACAGAAGCGGGGGAGAGCATCTCGCCGTCTGGAGGGGGCTGGACGACCACGGCCGCGAGGTGGGCTCGGGCGTGTACTTCTACCGGCTGGAGGTAGGGGACACGAAGCTCGTGCGCAAGATGGTGATGCTCAAGTAGCCCCGGCCGACCCGGTCCCTGCTCCCGGCGGCGGAGTCTGGATCGGGCCCGTGCGGCGGCTCGCCTACGCCGCGCCCACACGCTCGAGCAGGCGGTCCGCCTTCACCTTGTGCAGGCCCAGACCCACGTCCGCAGCGGTAAGGCCCTGCGCGAGGCCGAGGAGCTGGAAGTAGTAGATGACGGGGATGTCGAACTTGGTGTCCTTCTTTCTGCCCACGACGATCTGTCCGAGGTCGAACGACGAGAAGCACGTGGGGCAGATGAGCCCCATGCAGTCGGCGCCCGACTCCCTGATGGACGAGAAGATGTCGTAGACCATCTCGATCGGCATGTCGTCGTCGATGCAGCCCTTGCCGCAGCACAAGAGTTCCTCATCGTGCGCGATGGGCTCGGCCCCGGTCGCCCGGATGAGGTTCTCGAGAATCGATGGGTAGTCGGCGTCGTCGACGTGCATGATCTGACTGGGCTTGAGGAGGTGGCAGCCGTAGTGGATGGCGACCTTGATGCCGTCGAGCGGCCGGACGACCGACTCTTTGACCCTCTCGATACCCAGCTCGTCCCGGATGACCACCACGGCATGCTCGACCTTTGTGGTCCCCTTGTACTCCTTGCCTATCTTCGCGAGCCTGCGATTGACCTTCTTCCTGAGGTCCTCGTCCTCCGCGAGCAGGAACACGGCCTCCTTGAGCGTTGCCGTGCACCCGCTGCAGAGCGTGACGATGTCAGTACCGGCCTCCTCCGCGATGCAGAGGTTCCTGGCGGCGATCGTCAGCCACCCCAGCACGTCCTTCGCCTTGTAGAAGATGGGGTCGGGGCAGCACGTGAAGCCCTCGAGGTCGACCAGCTCGACGCCCAGGCCGGGCATGGTGCGCTTGAACGCCGCCTCCATCTGGGGGTACTTGATGGGGATCATGCAGCCATAGAAAGGCGTGACGCGCATGCGGTTTCCCTTCAGTCCTCGAGGATCTTCAGCATCTCGTCGACCGGAACGTCGGTGAGCTTCGGCAGGCCGAGGCCCTCGCGGATCCTCTGGACGGCCGGCGTGACAACACCGGCCCGGCCGGTCTTCGTGATGTTCGCGGTCAACGACGAGACCTGCTCCGGCGCGGCCTCGCGTTCGTTCGCCATGTTCTTGAGAGCGACGATGACCTCGATCGGCCGCACGTCCTGCGGGCACCGCTCGTAGCAGCTGTAGCAGTTGGTGCAGAGCCAGATAGGGGAGTCCGGCCCGAGGAGTACGTCCTCTCTGCCCAGAAGCGCATCCAGCATGATCGAACGGGGATTGAACCGCTCGGTGTACCGCGCCGCCGGACACTGCGCGACGCAGGCCCCGCACTGGTAGCAGTAGTTGTGGTGGTTGCCGCCGAGGACCTCTCCGAGCCTGTCCCGAAAGGCGAAGTTGATTTCAACAACCTTCTGCTTCTCGGTCATCCCATAGGCTCCCGCGCTCTCACCCAGGCCGGTGAAGCTCGAGTGCTCTCACCTAGGCCAGTGAAGCTCCGGCGCCGAACCCCTGAGCGGCTCGACGCGTTCCACAAACGAGCTTACGTCATCGGAACCCCCGGTGCAAGCGCGGGGGCGGCGTGCGCCGGGCGCGCTACACGGGTTCGACAGCGGCCCTCGCGCCGGTCATTCCGGCCAGCGCCTCCGTGAAGCTCTCCGCGTGTTCCTCCGGCAGGACAATGACGAGCGTCACGTGCGTTCCGTAGTCCTGGCCGGTCACTTCGGCTTCGAACTGAGGCAGCGAGTGCTTGAGCGTGGACACGTCCGCGTAAGCGACGGTCACCCTGAGCTTCACCCGCTGGACGAATTCCCTGCGCTCGAGCGCCTCCATAGCGGCCTTGACGCCGCTGCTGTAGGCTCGGACCAGCCCTCCCTTGCCCAGCTTCGTGCCGCCGAAGTAGCGCGACACCACGGCGACGACGTCGCCGATACCGCTTCCGAGGAGGACGTTCAGCATCGGGCGCCCCGCCGTGCCGTGCGGTTCCCCCGCGTCGCTCAGGCCGACGCGGCTGGTGTCGCCCGGTGGTCCCACGACGTAGGCCCAGCAGTTGTGGTTCGTGTCGCTGAACTCCTCTGAAATCCCCGCGATGAACGCCCTCGCCGCCTCGACGGAGTCCGCGTGGGCCACCGTTGTTATGAAACGGCTCCGGAGGATCGTCTCCTCCGTCCTGCATGTCGCCGCTGGTATGGGGTACCTCGACGGAGCGGTCATCTGCGTCTCACAGGGGCTTGGGGTCTGGCCGCGGGGCGGCGCGTTTCGGAATCACCATGTTAGCACAGGCCCGGTCAAACGCGCACATGCGGCGCGCAGGGACCCGCGGATCGCTTCCGGAGCGGGTGCACGTTCAGGCCGGGCGGTTCCTGACACCATAAGGAAATGTGTGATGCGGCGGCCGTGTTCACGTCTCAGAGCGACCTGCTGGACGGGAGATCCAGAACGTCTTGCCGCACTGTCTGGGCAGTTCATCGGGGCCTCGTGGATAGTCACTGGGCCCCGATATCTATAGGTTAGGAACTCCGGGCATTCGCCACGAACCGGCAGGACCGCGGGTTCACTGAGAACGGTTGACACACCGAGAAGGGGGGGGGTACACTCCGCGCGTTGGAACTGTCCGGCAGTGTCCCAAGTCCGGTTGGCTGGCTCCACCCCAGGGAGGGAACTCGTGAATGCTACGAGGAGAACTTGCGTTGCCGTGCTTACGTTGATGACCCTGTTGCTTGTCTCTGTGGCATCGGCACAAGACGCTCAACAGCCGAAATACGCCGCGGATGTACCGGAGTTCCTGCTCACACCGGACAAGGTGGAGACCGAATTCCTCGGTGACCTCGACTTTTTCGATGGGATGCCCAGCGAATCCACGGTCAAGAAAGCCTATGACTTTCTCGACTTGTCACGTGGAGTAGACGCGTTTCTTAATGGGATGCCGGCAACCTCCATATATGCCTTCCTTGAGGGACTCAAAGACGCTGGTTTACAACCGGGCGACATGGGGTTAACCGAGAATTTGGCGGACGCCCGCTCCCTGCTTTTGACGGCTCAAACCACGACACCATATATCTTTGGGGAGATCGACTTAAAGAATGGACCGGTTGTAATAGATGTCCGTGTACCTGTTCTGGGTGCTCTTGACGACGCCTTCTTCCGTTTCGTCAGTGACGTCGGCCTGACCGGGCCCGACCAGGGCAAGGGGGGGAAGTATCTGTTCATAGGGCCGGACTACGAGGGTGATATCCCCGAGGGCTACTTTGTCGCAAAGTCCGCTACCTACCGGAACTGGCTATTCCTGCGCGTCTTTGTGAAAGACGGCGACTTGGAGGCTGCCATCAGGGTATTCAAGGAGGGATTCCGTTGCTATCCTCTCGCTCAGGCAC
>JAUWLR010000102.1 GCA_030613615.1 Candidatus Eiseniibacteriota bacterium | reverse complement strand
CCTGCTACTCGTGCTCGCTGTCGGCCTGGCAGGCCGGCTCGAGTCCGTGTCCGCGTCAGTGGTCCCGCCTGCGACCGCCGCGCCAGCTTCCACTGTGCCAGATGGAACTCCACCAGCGCTTGAGCCCCCCTCCCGGTACCGTTCCACGGTCGAGCTTGTCTCATGCTCTGAGGGTGAGACCGCTCTCAGGTTCGAGTTCGAGGCCGCACGGACAGGCCGGACTCCCGGACGTCGCGGGACTTCCAGTCACATCCCGGACGCGCCCACGACCTACGTGCGGAGCAGGAGCGCCCCGCCGCGGCGGGAGGGGAGTTTCTCGTGGCGCGCGGCCTCGGCTTCCCCGGGACCGTTCACACTCCTCATCCAGATCCCGAACACCGGGGCCGTCGGTGTGGAAGTCACCGCGGTCGAGCTTGAGGGGCCGGACGGCCACACCGTGTCGTCCCCGCCAGGCTTCGACGCGCGCGCTCTTGTCGAGATCGCCGACCCGGCCATCATGAGGGACGTCCGGGTCGTGCGTGTCACGTTCAAACCGGATGGGTCCGACTGGGGCCTGCCCGGCTTCCGAACGCGGTCCGCCACCGTGAAGATCGTCCCCGCCGGCGGGACCGGCGCGAACGAGAAGAGACACGAGTGCGCCCTCGCGTCGCCGGCCTTCCGCAGGCTGTACGAAACCTCCGTGATCAACTACGAGCCAGACCCGCAGGAATCACGCGCGTCGTTCCACGCCACTGGAGCGCGGGGTACGCAGGAGCCTGAGTCCGGGCCGCTCGAGGGCTCACGCTACCTGGTCATAACTGCGGACAACGTGGCGGCCGATCTCGAACCACTGCTCGTGATCAAACGCGAGAAGGGACTGATGCCGCGCCTGATCCTGGCCTCGGATCTGGGTTACTCCGCCGAGGGCATGAGAGCTTACATAAAGGATGCCTACTACGGCTGGGACGTGCCGCCGGAGTTCGTGCTGCTCGTCGGCGACGCCTGGGCTCTCCCCACCGGACCCACGATCACCGACAACTACTTCGCCGCACTCGAGGGAGATGATTACCTCGCGGACGTGATTGTAGGCAGACTGCCGGTGGACACCTCCGAAGAGTGCGCGAACATCATCTCGAAGGCACTGGCCTACGAGACCGCCTGGCTGCAGGACGACCCCGAGTGGCTGGCGAGCGCCGCGCTGCTTGTGTCTGACGACGGAAATGACGGAGACTCCATCTACTACTCGAACACGTGGTTCATCCACGAACTGATGGACGACGCCGGCTTCGCGACGATAGATACCCTGTTCAGAAAAAACGGAGTCACGCTCGAGGAGACCTGTGCCGCGCTCAACGAGGGCAGAGGCTTCGTCAACTACAGGGGATGCGCGGGCTACAGCGGCTGGAACCAGCCATTCAGTTCCCCCCTCGGGGATTTCCCCGATGATTTGAGCAACGGCTGGAGAACCCCCATCGTGCTGTCCGCCACGTGCAGCACCGGCGGCTACGCCGGGGTCGGGTATCTGTCAGAGCGCTGGCTGTGGGCGGGCACACCCGATGAACCGAGCGGAGCAGCGGCCTTCTTCGGGACAATCACCACTGGAGAGGGACAGGAGATATCCTGGAAGCGCGGCTACGTAGATGAGGGGTTCTTCGCGAGCGTCTTCGGGAACGCACTCACGGTGGGTGAAGCCTGCCTGGCAGGGAAGCTGAATCTCTACACGCTCACCGACGACTGGCCCGAGTACGAGGGATGGAACCTGCTCGGGGACCCGGAGATGCCAGTCTGGACCGGGCCGCCCTCAACACTGACAGTGGAACTGGAAGGACGCATCGTCGACGGGTGGGCGTCGGTTGAATTCGATGTCAGCTCAGAGGGCTCTCCCGTCGGGGACGCCCAGGTCACCTGCTGGTCGGCGCCGGGCATCCACGCGCTGGGGTGCACCGACCAGAACGGTCAGGCGGTACTGTCCTTCGAGACCACGGCCCCATCGACGGTCGAGGTGTCGGTGGTCGCGAAGGACTGCCGGCCCTATCTGAGTACGGAGCTCCTGCTCTCGGACGGGCCCTTCCTCGCTTTCGACGCCATGACGATCGACGATACAGAGGGAGGGAACGGAGACGGCAGAATCAGCCCGGGTGAGTCGGCGTCGCTTCCCGTGAGACTCATCAATCTGGGCAATGGCACGGCCACTGGAGTCCAGGCTGTCCTCAGAACCACTCTGGAGCACGCGGCGATAGCCGATAGCGTGGCCACGTTCCCGAGCGTCGCGCCCGATTCCGCCGCATGGGGAGACGTGCCGTTCCGTATCGTGATGTCCGAAGACTGGCCGGGAGGCCATTCGGTGCCCCTTGAGCTTGCGATAGCCTGCGGTGATTCCGTGAGGACATGGAGCATCCCGCCTGCGGGCACGGTGACGGGTGCGCTTGAGATAGCCGGAATGGACTGCAACGACGTCCCACCCGGCGGGAACGGCAGCGGCACCGCGGGCGCCGGGGAGAGTCCGGAGCTCGTCATAACACTGAGCAACCCGACGCAGGACCACCTGGCATCGGTGGAGGGCCTGCTGCAGAGCAATGACCCCCACGTCGTGGTCACGGCCGCTCACGCCGCATTCCCCGACGCGGCGCCGGGATCGGTGTGCGCGAACGCCTCTTCCCCGTTCGCCGTGTCCGTGGCGCCTGATGCGCCACCGGACCACACCGCGTCGCTCAGCCTGCGCGTCTCGGCGCAGGCTCCGACCTACGCCTACGCGGAGACACTTGATCTTGAGATCGAGGTGGCCGAGGTGAACATATCCCAGCCCACCGGTCCGGACGACTATGGGTACTACGCTTACGACTCCACTGACTCGCTCTACGAACACGCTCCCGTCTTCGAGTGGATCGACATCGCCCCGCCCGGTCCGGGCTCCCTCGTTCAGATGGTAACCGTCGGCGACAACGTGCTGCGTCTGGTCTCTCCCCCGTTCCTGCTGAGGTTCTTCGGGGAATCACGCTACTGGTGCAACGTCTGCTCCAACGGATTCCTGTCGTTGATCATGTCGTCCGACGCCAGCCCCGAGAACATGCTCATCCCCTACCGCTGTAGCCATCCGAGCGATGGCCCACCGAGTGTGGTGGCCCCGTTCTGGGACGACCTGGATCCGTCGTCCGGAGGAGACGTCTATTCGTGGTGCGATCTCGAGGGTCATCGCTTCGTCGTGCAGTTTGATGGTGTCCGCAGGAAGCACACGCCCGACACAGAGACCTTTCAGGTCATCCTCTACGATCACACGTACTACCCGACCCCCACCGGCGACTCGATGATCCTCTTCCAGTACGAGAGCGTCTCTCAAGCGGACAGCTGCACGGTCGGGATCAACTACGAGTACAGCGAGAACCCGCACCACAATGTCGGACTCGGCTACGTCTTCAACGGAGACTACGCTCAGAACGCGGCCCCGCTCTCCGATGGGCTGGCGATCCTCTTCACGACCGCGGCCCCCGAATCGCTCGCGCTTCCATGGCTGACCATTGCCGGAGTGGAGCTGGACGACACCCAGGGCGGAGACGGCGACGGAGTCCCCTGCCCCGGAGAGACACTCCTCCTGACGATCGAGCTCGCCAACAGCGGCGGCAGTGAGGCGCTGGACCTGAACCTGCACCTGGTGTCCGCTGATTCGGCGGTCGTGGTGCTCGACAGCCTGGCCGCATTCGCCGACATCGCTCCAGGCGAGTCCGGAAGCAACGACGGGGACCCGTTCGTCATCTCCGTTGTAGGCACTCCCGAGGGCTCGTTCGCCAGACTCTGGCTGAGGCCAGGCGGCAACGCCGGTGTGCACCAGCGGTCGATCCTCTATCATCTCCCGGTAGGTGACGCGCCCAACGATATCGTAGCGGGGCTCGCGCTGCGCCCGTGCCACCCGTGTCCGTTCGCGGGAAGCACGAAGATCGCATTCCACCTCCCCGAGCGGTCGCGAGCCGCCGTCAGGATCTACGACGTGGCCGGGAGGCTCGTGAGAACCGTGTGCGATGCCGTTGCAGACGCCGGATGGAACCAGATGGAGTGGGATGGCACCAACAGCTCCGGCGGCAGAGTGGCGAGCGGCATCTACTTCCTCAGGGTGTCGGCCCGCGGAGACTCCCGGACGCAGAAGGTGGTGCTCATCCGGTAGCGGGCAAGGGCGCGCCAAATCGCGCCTAAACCCCCGCAGCTTGACCCGCGTCCAAACTGATGGGATAATCGGGCAACCCTCCCCTGCAGGAACTGCGTACCCGCCATCACTGGGACACGGAGGAAGCAATGCGACGTCTGGTCGCCACGGCGCTTGCCGCCACGCCCTGCCTGCCGCTTATCGTCATGGTCTGCCTGCCGCTCATGGCCGGCGTGCACCCGCAGTCATCTGCACGTGCGCGTTCCGTTCATCCACTCGTACAGGACCGGCCGGCGGTCGAGCTTGTCTCGGAATCGCGCGGCCAGACCGTGATCCGTTTCACGGCCGATGCCGGTCGGCACGAGGTCTCGACGCTCATCCGCGTGCCGGACGAGGGCGCGGTCGAGGCCGTGGTGACGAACCTCGAACTCCTCGGTCCCGACGGCACACCTGTGACGACGCGCGCCGACGTCGACGCCGAAGACGCCGTGACCATCTCAGAGCCGGCCATCATGCGCGACCTGAGGATTGTCAGGGTGACGTTCACCCCCGCCGGGTTGTCACTTCCGCCGGGCTTCACGACCGGCGCGGCGACCGTAGCGGTCACGACAACCTCGGCTCCGGGCGTCAACGAGCGACACACACGTCATCGCATGCACTCCCCCGCCTTCCGCCGGATCTACGAGAGCATGATCATGAACTACAGCGCCGACGATGAGAACGCGGAGGCGACGGGCGGCGCCGGTCACGGAACCCGCAGGGGCCCCGGAGACGACCCGGGCTCAAATGGTGGTCTGGACCACGCAGACGGCCGGGAACTCATCGGCTCCCGTTATCTCATTATCACAGACGCGACGCTGGCCGGAGAGGCGGACTCGCTCGTTGCGTGGAAGGCGACCAAGGGACTTCTGCCGATGGTGGTAACGCCGCCCGGTGGCGTGTGGAGCAGGTACGAGCTGAAGGAATACATAGACGACGCGTACTACACGTGGGACATCCCACCTGAGTTCGTCCTGTTCCTGGGCGACACCGAACTCGTCCCGACGGGCGGCGGCACGCCGAAGACCGACAACTACTTCGCGCACGTCGACGGAGACGACTATCTGCTGGACATCCTCGTGGGGCGTCTCCCCGCCGAGAACGCCATCCAGTGCAGGACGATGATCGCCAAGACCCTGAGCTACGACAGGCCCTGGATACACGGGGACTCTGACTGGCCCCTGAGCGCGACGCTTCTGCTCCGGGAGGACAATGATCCATCGGACGAGGTCTACTACGCGAACACATGGTTCGCATACGACCTGATGGAGGAGGCGGGCTTCTCACCCATCGACACACTCTTCCAGGGGGAATACGTCACGGCCAACCGGGTCATAGAGTCGCTCAGCGCGGGCAGGGGCTTCGTCAATTACAGGGGCGTGTCCGGGGACTACTGGGCGGCGCCCTTCAACATCTGGCCGGGGGATGTTGAGTGCGGGTGGGAGCTGCCGATCGTCGTCTCCGCCACCTGCCTGAGCGGCAACTACTACGAGGACGTCGCCATCTGTGAGGCCTTCCTGCGGGCCGGCAACGAGGTGGAGCCACGTGGGGCCGCCGCCTTCTTCGGCACCAGCACGGCCGGGGCGAGCTTCGATCTCTCCGTAATGCGAGGCTACGTCGACGAGGGCTTCTTCGCCGGTGCATTCGGCCCGGGGCGCACGCTGGGCGAGGCCTGTGCGGCGGCAAAGCTCAATCTCTATCTTCACCTCGACCACAGGGAGGAGTACGAGGGGTGGAACCTCCTGGGCGACCCGGAACTGTCCGTGTGGACGGCGCTTCCCTCACCGCTCACCGTCGAGTACGACACGATCATTTCGTTCTCTTCCGACTCGTTCGAGGTGCGCGTAACATCTGACGACGGGCCCCTCGAGGGGGCGGTGGTCACGCTCGACTGCATGCCGGACGTGTCGTCACGCGGCGTGACGGACGGCGCGGGGCGGTCGGTGCTCCCGCTGGCGCTGGTCTCGCCGTGCACGCTCGATCTCACCGTCACGGCCAAGAACACACGCCCCTTCGGAGGCTCTGTCCGCGTGCTCGCCGGCGGTCCGCACGTCGCGCCCACTGCGAGGTCCGTCGACGATTCGTCGGGAGGCAACGGCGATGGCCTGGCGAGCCCGGGCGAATCCGTGCACCTGTCACTGGGCCTCTCCAACCTCGGTGACCTGCCGGCGGCCTCTGTCGAGGCGCGGCTGCGCTGCCCGGACGACCACGCGTCGGTCACAGACAGCCTCGTGCTGTTCGGAAGCATCGCGCCCGACTCGACGGCGTGGGGACTGCAGGACTTCCTCGTGTCCGTCGATACCAACTGGCCGGGAGGCTACGACCTGCCCCTCGTGCTACGGATCTGCTACGGGGAGTCGACGGACATCGTTGTGCTGGCGCCCCTCACGACGGTCTCGGGTGATCTGGCAGTGAACCACATCCTCGGGGATGACGGTTCTCCCGGCGGTGATGGAGACGGCTGCCTGGAACCCGGCGAGGTGGTCGGCATCGAAGTGGCCCTGGGATGCGACGCCGGCTCCGGTCTGACCGACATCACGGGTGTCCTTTCAAGCAGAACCTCCCGCATCAGCGTGACATCGGCCTCAGCTGCCTTCCCGGATATCGCCGCGGGAGCGGAGGGCGCGAACAGTGGCGCTCCGTTCATCGTGTCCGTGGCGCCAGACGCGGACCCGGGCGATGCGAAGCTCTTCCTGCGCGTCTCGGCGGACGCCCCGACCTACGCCTACGCGGAGACCCTAGCGCTGGACATCAATGTCGCCGAGGTGGCGCCGCTTCACCCCACCGGTCCCGACAACTACGGCTACTACGCCTACGATTCGAGCGACACGCTCTATGCCGCGGCCCCGAGGTTCGAGTGGGTGGAGATCGCGCAGCCGGGCGAGGGCCTGAGGCTCGACGACGTAAGCGATTCGAACAACGGGGTGGCGGAGCTCGCCGCTCCGTTCGATATCTGGTACTACGGTCTGGTCCGTCAGAACCTGTGGGTCTCATCCAACGGGTTCGTGGCGCTGTATCCACCCAACGGAAGCTGGAACGTCAACTCCGGCATCCCCTCTCTCGACGGACCGGCCGGCATGTTCGCGCCGTTCTGGGATGACCTGGACCCGTCCGCGGGCGGCGACGTCTACGTGTGGTTCGACCCCCACGAGCACCGCTACATCATTGAGTACGATGATGTCCGGCACCGCGACTCGGACGCGACGGAGACCTTCCAGGTGGTCATCTACGACCCGGCCTATCACAGCACGCCCACGGGCGACGCGGAGATCGTCTTCCTGTACAAGGACGTCTCCGCGCCCGGCGGCTGCACGGTCGGCATCGAGCACCCGTACGAGACCGACGGCACCCAGTTCCTATTCGACGGTGCCTACGGCGCCTACGCGGCCCCTCTGTCCGACGGCCTGGCCGTCCGCTTCACGACCGTTCCACCGGAGACCCTACGGTTCCCGTGGCTCGTGCTCAGCGAGGCCCTGCTTGACGATGGCGAGGGAGGCGACGGAGTCCCCAGCCCCGGTGAGGGACTCAGGCTGGTTGTCCGGTTGAGAAATGACGGGCCGGTGACAGCGACGGACCTCAAACTGACCCTGACGGCAGACACGCCCGACGTCACGGTGTTTGACGGCACGGCCGTGCTCGCGGACGTGCCGCCGGGCTCATCCCGGCAGAACACCGGAGACCCGTTCGTGTTCGCGATAGACGAAGCGGCGACCGACTCGCTCTTGACGCTGTGGGTCCACCCGGGACGGAGATCGAACACGAGTCAGGGCGCCCTGCGTCTGGACGTGCACCTCGCGCCGCCGGGCGGACCCGAAAGCGCGAGGTTTCTCCTCAGTCCGTGCCGTCCCAACCCGTTCAGGAACGCCACCAACCTGTCGTTCAACATGCCACAGGACGGCCGCGCGGCCGTCCGCATCTACGACGTATCAGGAAGACTCGTGAGGACGGTGGACGATTCGTACCGGGAGGCGGGACCGCACCAGGTTCTCTGGGACGGCAGCAACGGCAGCGGCGACGCGGTCGCCAACGGGGTCTACTTCGTCAGGCTGGAGGCTGCCGGGGACTCGAAGACCCGCAAGGTGGTTCTTCTCAGATGATATGGACGGGCGAGCCCGACCGTTCCATATGGTCCAGTGACAGGACACCGGACGGCGGAGACCCCGCATCGGAACGGGCCATCGGTAGCACGACGAAGGGGCTCGCCACGCAAGGCGAGCCCCTTCGTTCAAGCTTCGAGTCGTACCTGACGGTCGGACTACCGGAAGAGCGCCTTGATGCTCGCCCACGTGGCGTCCTCGACCGGCGTCTGCTCTTCGAAGGCGACGATCTGCTTGCCACCGTTGTTTCCCATGGTCCCGTAGCTCTCGTCAACGAGCCAGCAGTAAATCCAGCCGGTCGCGTGCATCTCGCTGATGAAGAACTCCTGCCCGAATTCGAGGTGCAGCTGAACAGGGTGGATCGGGTCGGCGGCCTCTCGCGTGAAGAGGAGAACGCCGTCGTAGTAACCGTCCGCCGTGCCGTTCGTGTAGGCGTCGCCGGTCACGGTAACGACGTAGCTATCACCCGGGATCAGGATCTTCTTCTTGGCGCCGAACTCCTCGAGGCCGATGCAGTTGAAGACCGCGTCGACGATGAGTTCCTCACGCTCGCGCCCGGCGGCGGTCAGAGTCACCGTCATGGAACCCGAGTTGTCAGGGATGTCCTTGAGGCTCTTGTCCGCGAGGAACGCGAAGAAATTCGTGCTGCTCGCGATGAAATCGAAGGAATCATTCTTGTAGAGATACTTGACCACGGGATGGTCGGGACGGCTGTTGTCGTAGAAGAAGCAGAAGACGCCGTCGAAGTGACCGCCCGGCGCGGGGTTCGCGCGCGCGTCGCCGTCGACCGTCACCGTGTACGTCGTTCCCTGTGTCAGGGCGATGCCCGTGTTCTGGATGGCCTGCTCCAGACCGACGCAGTTCGCGTATCCCGACACCGTCTCGTACTCGACCGCGGACGCGGCGGACGTGACGGCAAAGAGCGCAGTCACGATCCCGACAATGAGATAGCTCTTCTTCATATCCTCGAACCCTCCCT
>JAUWLR010000135.1 GCA_030613615.1 Candidatus Eiseniibacteriota bacterium | reverse complement strand
ATGAAAACAAGCCCTGCTGCTGCACAGGCCGCAGGCAGAGCAGGGTTTTCGGCAAGAAACCCGTAGCCGGGATGAATGGCCTCCGCTCCGATCTTCGCTGCCAGCCCCACGATCGCGGCTATCTTGAGGTAGCTCACGCTGGGCCGCGGCGGGCCGATCAGGTAGGCCTCGTCGGCGTAGCGGACGTGCCTGCAGGTGCGATCGACCTCGGAGTAGATGGCGGCCGAGGTAATGCCCATCTCGCGCAGGGCCCTCACGACCCTGATGGCGATCTCACCTCGGTTGGCTATGAGCACCTTCTTGAACATCGTATCTCCGTGTCTGTCCCTGGTCGAGGCCGACGGTGCGTCGCTGGCGGGGCGCAGTGTGTCCCTGCAGGCGGCGTCGGAGCCGCTATGCGACATCTCAGTCGCATCGCGAGCGACGCAAGCGAAGCGGGCCGCCGAAGGGGACGCCCGCGCTCCGCGTCGACCAAGCTACCTGACCGGAACGAATTTGTATCCGTAACAGATGATCCCGGCCTCGCCCTCATCCCGGACCTTCCGGAACTCCAGCTTGACCGGCATACCGACCTTGAGCTCATCGAAGTCCACATCTGCTATCTGCGCCGTCAGCCGGACGCCGTCATCAAGCTCGGCGCTACCGACGGCGTAGGGGGTCTGGTCCGAGAACTGCGACGGACCGACCCTGATGACCGTGTGCGTCAGGAGCTTGCCCTGCTTCGCAAGTTCCACGTTCTCGAACTCGCGGCCGCCGCAGCTCTTGCACACGACGCGCGGCGGGAAGAAAATCTCGCCACAGCCCTTGCACTTGGCGCCTTCGTACCTGTAACGCTGTGGTATCTCTCTCCAGTAACGTGCTGATGTTGACATGTTCTACCCTCCGGAACTTCGGGAATCGTGTCAGTTGCGTTTCAGGCGTGGGTTACTCCGCCCCGAAAATATGCACCACGCACGATCCGCCCGTTCCACCCATGTTCTGAGTCATTCCGATCTTGGCGCCCTTGACCTGGCGCTTGTCGGCCTCGCCTCTCAACTGCTTCGTCACCTCAACGATCTGAGCGATGCCGGTCGCGCCGACCGGGTGACCCTTCGACTTGAGTCCACCACTCGCGTTGACCGGGATGCGCCCACCGATGGCGCTCTCGCCGCTCTCGGCGCTCGCTCCACCCTTGCCTCTCTCGAAGAAGCCGAGCGCCTCGATCGTGCAGACCTCTGCGATCGTGAAGCAGTCGTGAACCTCAACGAGGTCCATGTCGGACGGTGAGAGCCCCGCCTGCTTGTAAGCCAGCTCACCCGCCTTCGCGACCGCGCCGAGCCACGCGATGTCCTCTCGCGAGTGCAGAGCGATCGTGTCGGTCGCGTGCGTCGAGGCGAGGACCTTGATCGGCTTGTTCTTCGTCAGGCCCTTCGCCATGTCGAGCGGACAGACAATGACCGCGGCCGCGCCGTCGGTGATCGGCGAGCAATCCAGAATGGTCAGCGGGTCAGAGATCATGACCGAGTTGAGGACCCGCTCGACCGTCAGTTCGAACGGGTACTGCGCGTGCGGGTTCTTCGCGCCGTTCGCGTGGTTCTTGACCGACACGGCTGCCAGCTGCTCCCGCGTCGTGCCGTAGGCGTCCATATGCGCCACGGCCATCATGGCGTAGAGACCGGGGAAGGTCACGCCACTGTAGACCTCGTACTCGGCGTCGGCAGCCGTCGAAAGCGCGAACGTGGCTCCGTCGCCGCCGATATCCGTCATCTTCTCCACTCCACCGGCGAGCACGATGTCGCTCACGCCTGAACCGACCTCGATCACGGCCTGCTTGAAGGCCGCTGCGCCGGACGCGCAGGCGGTCTCGACCCTCAGCGAGGGGATCGGCCCCATGCCGAGGTAGTCCGCCAGAAGCGAACCCAGGTGCTCCTGTCCGACGAACAGGCCGCTGGTCATGCAGCCCACATACATCGAATCTATTCTGTCGACTCCGGCGTCCTTGACCGCCTCGAGAGCGCTCTCAACGAAGATGTCGCGCAGCGACTTCTCCCAGAGCTCACCCCACTTCGTCATCCCGACGCCAATAACAGCTACATCCCTCATGTTGTGTTCTCCTGTTCAGCAAGTCCCCATTCACAAGATCGTGGCGTCCCACACGATGGACTACTCACCCTTGCGGATCTTCCCACGGTACTTTGTGTAGGTGCCGTAGTCGATGTACACCTTGTGCTCGTCCAGCAACGTGCGCGTGAACGGCGCCTTCTTGCGCATCTTCGGCAGCTCGTCCGTCACCTCGAAGACGAACCCGTCGCTGCCGGCGCCCGAACCGTAGGAGACCATGAAGATCTTGTCCCCGGGCTTCGCCACGTCGAGCGTCGCCGTCAGACCCATCGGCGAGCTGCCCGAGTACGTGTTGCCCAGTGTCGGCGCCAGCCACCCCGGCTCTATCTGCTCTTTCGTGAACCCGAGCATCTGCCCGACCCTCATCGGGAACTTGCCGTTCGGCTGGTGGAAGACCGCGTAGGCGTAGTCCGACGGCTTCGAGTTGGTCTTCTCGAACATCGCGTTCGCGCAGCCCATCACGTGCTTGAAGTAGGCGGGCTCGCCGGTGAACCGCCCGGCGTGCCGCGGGTAGTGCATGTACTCCCTGCGCCAGAAGTCGGGCGTGTCGGTCATGAACGAATGAGTGGCGAGCATCTTCGCGACGCCGTCACCCTTACCGATGATGTACGCCGCGGCGCCCGCCGCCGCCGAGTACTCCAGCGCGTCCCCGGGCGCACCCTGCGACGTGTCAGCGCCGATGGCCAGGCCGTACTCGATGGCGCCCGCATCTACGAGCCCCATGCACACGAACATCGCCTCCGAACCTGCCTTGCACGCGAACTCGAAGTCAACGCAGTGACAGTCCGGCGTGGCGCCTATGGCCTCCGCCACCACGGTACCGGACGGCTTGACCGCGTACGGATGCGACTCCGAGCCGATGTACACGGCCCCGATCTTCTGCGGGTCGATTCCGCAGCGCGTCAGAGCGTGTCTCGTGGCCTCCACCGACATCGTGATCACGTCCTGATCCGGGGACGGAACGGACTTCTCACGCAGCATGAGGCCCTTCTTGTAGCTTGGTGCGTCGGCGCCCCAGACCTTGGCGATCTCCTCGACCTTGATCCGATTCCTCGGGACGTAAGCCCCGTAGCCGATGATTCCTGCCATGCAAACCTCTCTTCCTGCCAGCGCGTGTTGTCGTTGACCTTCCGCTAGCACATTATGTTGCGCACCATGCGTATGCGACCCACGCGCCTCGCCGCCGCGGCCACGGCGATCCGGTACGGGGTCGTCCCTTCTTTCTTCGCTCTCGTCACGATCTCCGCCACAACATCGTAGACCCGCCGTGCCTCCTCGAACAGCCGCTCCCTCGGAGCGTCCGCGAACTCCGGCTCGGTCTGGTACAGCTCGGCCCCGCCTATGACGAAGTCGGGCGCGTACAGAATGCCGCGCTCCTTCAGCGCGTCGGCGTGCCTCGCCGCCTCGAGCAGATCGGAGGCTGCTCCCGCGACGACCTTGCACTTGAGCTTCGGGATGGTCTCGTCGTTCAGGATACGCCCGACCGCGCAGGGCGACAGGACGAAACAGTCCAGCCCGAGTATCTCGTCCGGCCTGACGATCTTAACGTCGGGATGGCGGTCCTGGACCACCTTGAGCGCGTCGTACCTGACGTCCGTGACTGTGACCCGCGCCTCCTCCCGGACCAGTTCGTCGACCAGAAGCTGCCCGACGTCGCCCACGCCCTGGACCGCGACGTGGAGACCCTTCAGACTCATCTTCCCGGTCAGCTCGCGGACGCACGCCTTCATCCCCCACAGCACACCCACCGCCGTGATCTCGTGGCTGCCCTCCATGGGGACAACGCTCGACGTCTCCCGACGCACGTACCGGAAGTCCCTGTCGGTCGTTCCGAGCGCCGGGTAGGCGACGAAGAGCCCCTTGAGCCCCTCAACGAACCTGCCGAACGCCCTGAAATACGCCTCGTCGGTCTCCTGCCCCTCCTGGGTCATGAGCACGGCCGCTCCCCCACCCATGTCGCTGTCGAACGAGGCGCTCTGGAACGTCGATATCTCCGAGAGCCGCAGCGCATCGATGACGGCATCTTCCTCGCGCTCATACTCCATGAGCCTGGTGCCGCCCACCGACGTGCCGAGCGTCGTGTCGTGGATGGCTATGATCGCCCGAAGACCCGTGGGTTTGTTCAGGCAGAAGATGAGCTGCTCGTGCCCTCTGTTCTTCATCCGGTCGAAGATTCTCATGAGTCCTCGGGCTCCTTCTTATCGCACAGCTCGACCATCGTGCCCTGCGTGTCCTTCGGGTGCAGGAATGATATGCGGCCACCGTGGATGCCGGGCTTGGGCTCGCCCAGAACGCGGATGCCGGCGCCGGCCACGTCATCGAGCGCCTCCGGGAGATCGGGCACCTCGAACGCGACGTGATGGAACCCCGGGCCGCGCTTCTCGAGGAAATCCGCGATGGGTCCCTCCCCGAGCGGATGGATGATCTCGATCATCATGTCGCCGATCTTCAAGAATGCGGCTTTCACGCCGTGGAGCTCCGACTCCTCGACCTTGAGCACTTCGAGGCCGAGCTGGTTGACGTAGAAGTCGTACGCTTTGTCGAAGTCCTCGACGACGATCGAGATGTGGTCCACCCGCGTGGCCTTTGCTCTGCTCTCGCTCATTGGTTCCTCGCGCACCGCATCTCTCGCACTCACTCCACGTGGGTCCTATCGTACGCGACCGCACCGCCCTCTCTACCACGCAGCCTGGGACGGCTTGTACCTGCCAAACACGTGCTCCAGGACCTTCGACATCTCGCCCAGTGTCACCCGCCGTCGCGCGCACTCGAGCGCGGCCTCCATCGTGGGCAGACCCTCGGCCGCGTCGTCTTCGAGCTGCTTCAGGGCCCCTTCCACCGCCGACGAGTCGCGTGAATCGCGCAGTCTCGCCAGAGCCTCGAGCTTGTCCTCTCTGATGGATGGATCCACGCGCAGGACCTCCATGCGCGCGGGCTCGTCCACCGTGTATTTGTTGACGCCGACGACGACGCGCTCCTCGTCCTCCACTTCCTTCTGCTGTCGGTACGCGCTCTTGGCGATGGCGCGCTGGAAGTAGCCGTTCTCTATGGCAGCCGTCGCGCCACCCATCCCGTCTATCCTGTCGAGCTCTGCCCTGGCCTCGCTCTCGATGCGGTCCGTCAGCGCCTCCACGTAGTAGGAGCCGCCGAGCGGGTCAGTCACGCTTGCGACGCCGCTCTCCTCCGCGATCACCTGCTGCGTGCGGAGGGCGATACGCACGCTCTGCTCGGTCGGAAGCGCCAGCGCCTCGTCCCGGGAATTGGTGTGCAGCGACTGCGTCCCACCCAGCACCGCCGCCAACGCCTGCAGCGTCACACGAACGACGTTGAGCTCGGGCTGCTGGGCCGTCAGCGTGCATCCGGCCGTCTGCGTGTGGAACCTGAGCATCTGTGCTCGCGGCGAGTCGATGCCGAAGCGTTCCTTCACGATGCGCGCCCACATCCGGCGCGCTGCGCGGAGCTTCGCGACCTCCTCGAAGAGGTCATTGTGCGCATCGAAGAAGAACGACAGCCGCGCCGCGAACGTCTCGACGTCCAGCCCGCGTTCCTTCGCCGCCTCAACGTAGGCAATCCCGTCGGCGAGCGTGAACGCCAGCTCCTCGACCGCGGTGGCGCCCGCCTCGCGTATGTGGTAACCGCTGATCGATATCGTGTTCCACTTCGGAACCTGCTCGGCGCAGTAGGCGCACAGGTCGATCGCGAATCCCACTGAGGGCTTCGGCGGGTAGATGTGTGTGCCGCGCGCCGCGTACTCCTTCAGTATGTCGTTCTGGACCGTCCCTCTCAGTTGTCCGAAGTCGACTCCGGCCTCTTCCGCGGCGACCAGGTACATGGCCATCACGAGGGGCGCGGTCGCGTTTATCGTCATCGAGGTGCTGACCTCGCCGAGTGGAATGCCGTCGAAGAGCACACCCATGTCCTCGACCGAACAGATGGAGACCCCGACGCGTCCCACCTCGCCCTCGGCCATCTCGTCGGCGGCGTCGTAGCCCATCTGAGTGGGCAGGTCGAAGGCCACCGAGAGGCCGGTCTGTCCCTGCTCGAGCAGGTAGCGGAAGCGCGCGTTGGTCTCGGCGGCGGTGCCGAACCCCGCGTACTGTCTCATGGTCCAGAGACGGCCGCGGTACATCGTCGGCTGGACGCCACGCGTGAACGGGTACTCGCCCGGGAGGCCGAGTGTGTCCCGCGGACTCCCGTCC
>JAUWLR010000281.1 GCA_030613615.1 Candidatus Eiseniibacteriota bacterium | reverse complement strand
GGCTTCGGCACGCGGCCGACAAGGTTACTATTCCCCGAACACAAGTACGTCAGGCGCAGCCTAACGGACCGCGTATCAGCCGCGAGCATCAAGGCTGGCTCGGCGGGTGCGTCGCGGGCGACAGCCCGCGGTGCAGTCGGCGTGACAGCCAAGCTCGTCGGGTGCATACGCTAGTTAGGCAGAGGGCCACCGCCCGTGGGGTCGTTGCGCCAAAGGCATGGCCTCCCGCTCAGTGAGGAGCTGGGCTCTCACTGAAATCGAAGACCTCGTTCACTCCAATCGCTCCGCCTGCAACCCCACCGACGACGAATCCAACGATGCCACCTAGGATGGCTGTCCAGCGAGCTGCATCGCTTCTGGTAACAGCAAACCAGCCGTGGTATTCAGGGTCATAGCCAATCGGGTTATCTCTTCCTACCAGCACCCCTGCGACCAGACCCACAAGGGCTCCCACGACCGAGCTTACGTGACGGCTCCTGAAGCTCAGCGTGAGAATCTCCGAGTTCGGTAGCACCGTGTCACGGCTCGACGGAGACAGGACCATCATGGTGGTTGAGTCGCGAGTGACGATGACACTCTCTGCGGGGAACTCGCTGCCATCGCGCAGCTTCACGGTGACCTTGCGTCCCGCAAGCTCTCTACTGATCTCCTCGGTCTGCACGCCAGGAGAAGCCGGATTGGCAGGATGGACTTGCGTACAGCCTGCCAGCAAGGCGATCAAGGCAAACGAAGCGACAGCCCGTCTCATGGCTCGTCCTCAGGTCGGTGGCCCTTCTGCCTAACGGACCGCGTATCAGCCGCGCGCGTTAAGGCTGGCGCGGCGGATGCTTCGGGCGCGGCAGCGCCCGGTGCAGCCGCCGTGACAGCCAAGCTCGTCGGCTGCATACGCTAGTTAGGCAGGCGCGACCTCCCGTACCTCGACTTCAATCCGCCCCATGTCTGTAACTCGACCGGCGTACCAGTACTGTCCGATACCACCGCACGAATCATCAGATCACCCAACTCATACCACTCCCAGCCACTCCCGTTGGACACCAGGCTCTTCCCATCTACCGGGGGGTCTGTGTCGACTCCCACGCCGTCTGGGGCCTGTGTCTCCCACTCGATGCTGGCGAAGAACACGCGGTCCGGGAAGTGCGCCGGATTACTGATGTCCACCGGGTCATGCAGCGAAACCAGACTCCACGTGCCCCCAGGAACAGGTCCTGAGGCGAAGCCGTCGGATCCTGGCAGACCAGGCTCGTAGGGCCACTCACCAGAGGCTCTGAGCAACCACACGGTGAAGGGTGGACTCCACTCGCCACCGAACCACACGTGGACGGCCACCACAGACGTGGCCCACTCGGGGGCCTGGAACCAGACGGCGACCTTGATGGCCTCCGGGTAACCGCAGTAAGCATCGGGTTCACCGTCGTCCCAAGAGAGAACGGCCTCGGTGCGTGCGAACACAGACGTGGAACACGCCGCGAGCACTGCACAGATGCTCACGATGATCATCGATTCTCTGAGCAACTTCCGGATCATGTCGAGCCTCCTTGGCCTGCACATGCG
>JAUWLR010000008.1 GCA_030613615.1 Candidatus Eiseniibacteriota bacterium | reverse complement strand
ATGTCGTTGGACGACAGAGTCATGAGGTCGAACGGGAGTGTCGACACGTCGATGGGGATCCACGCCTCGGCCGCCGTGGCGTCGGTGTGGAAGAGCACGCCCGCAACCTTCGCGATCTCCGCGATCTTCCCCACCGGCTGGATGGTGCCCACCTCACCGATGGCCATCATTACGGAGACCAGGATCGTGTCGTCGCGTATTGCCGCCTCTACATCGTCGGGGTTCACGAACCCCTCGGCGTCCACGGGCAGGCTGGTCACCTCGAAGCCGAGGCGTTCGAGATACTTGAGCGGAGTGATGACCGAGCGATGCTCGACCACGGATGAGATGATGTGTTTGCCCTTGGACTGAGATTTGAGCGCCACGCCCTTCAGGGCCATGTTGTTGGCCTCGGTCGCTCCCGAGGTGAAGACGATCTCGGCAGGTGTAGCGCCCGTGAATCCGGCGACGCGCTCGCGCGCCTCCTCGAGCGCCTGGCGCGCGGCGTCACCGTCGGACCGGAACAGGATCGACGGGTTCCCGAAGTCTTCGGTCATGTGGGGGGTCATCGCTTCTACGACGCGCGGATCGACCGGCGATGCCGACTGGTAGTCCAGGTATCCCTTGGTCACTGGCATCCACCTCCACTTGCGGGATTGCGGAATCAGCCGGCGGCGCGGCGCCGGGCCCGGCTACGCTAGCCAGTCGCGCCGCGTGAGCCCCACAGACCCGGCCGACCGAAAGGACGGAACTCAGAAGGACAGAACCGAGTCCGCATCCAGCGAGAGGTCGTTGACAGTTGCGGCGCCCACGACCTCCACGCCGTCGATGTAGTCTCCCCTATCGAGGTTTATGAGCTGCGAGCTCTGGTCGCACACCAGGAACCTCACGCCCGCGTCCGCGGCCCGCTGCATCACCTCGGACAGCGGTGGGAAGGAGCCCAACTGGATTCTTTGGGCCTCACCCTTCCTGACCACGGTGACGCCCTTCCCGAGGAAGTAGATGGTGGCGTCCAGGTTCATCGACGCGGCGACGGTCGCCAGCACGAACGGGGAGTACAGCCGCTCGGGGGTGTCGACACCCGATGTCTGTACATAGAGAATACGCTTCTTATCGGCCATTGTCATTCCCTCCGATGTCGACGGCGCCTCGAGCCGTCGGGCCGGCGCCGCCGGTCCGTCGGGCGCATGCCGCCTTGGCACTACGCGGGCGCCCTCATGCGGTCCGGCGGATCAGGAATCGGAAAACGTCCCCGTCTTCCTCAATGGAGATGAGCTCGTGACCGGTTCGCTTCGTCCAGCTCTGGATGTCGGGCTTCGACGATGGGTCGTCGGCCAGGAGCTCAAGCACTTCGCCGACCTCGACGTCGCTTATCGCCCCGTTGGCCCGTATCACGGGCTCGGGGCAGAAGTAGCCGGTCATGTCGAGTGTCTCGGCGATGGTCTCTTCGCTCTTGTCTCCCATTCGACCTCCGCTTGCTGATGCTGCTGGATCGACACGGAGCCGAACATAGTCGGACTCGCGGGACCAAGCCTGATGCGCGCCACATTCATGAGTTGGCTCCCGCGAGTCCTATGCACAACATTTCGTGCACACCCATTAGGATGCTGGCAGGGTGGGTGGGGTTCCTCGGCACAGAATCTCTGGCCGTATCTAGTAGACGATCGCCGAGTGGAGTATCCCAACAAGCGCGAAGAGGGGTCTCAGGGCACCCGTGAAGATGAGGAGCATGAGAATCATGAAACCGTAGCGGCCGACGCTCAGGAACTGCCAGCCCATATCCCGCGGCATGGCCGCCGCGATCAGGCGGGAACCGTCCAGAGGAGGGACCGGCAGGAGGTTGAACATGGCAAGGAGAAGATTGATGTATATGCCCCAGTAGCCGATGAAGACCAGGAACGACCATTCCAGCCTCAGGGCCACATGGAAGATGATGGTGTAGACCATCACCTGCGCCAGATTCGAGACCGGCCCGGCCAGGGCAGTAATGGCGAAGTCGCGCATGGGATCTCTGAACTGCCGTATGTCGATCGGGACCGGCTTCGCCCAGCCCAGGAGCGGCAGATGCATCAGGACCGCCATCGCCGGCAGGATGATGCTTCCCACAAGATCGATGTGCGGAATAGGGTTCAGCGTGATCCTGCCCTGCCTCCGGGCAGTGGGGTCACCCAGCTTCTCAGCCACCAGCCCGTGCGAAACCTCGTGGATGATCACGGAAAAAAGCAGGATCGCTATCGTAACAGGAATATGAAGTGCGCTGATGATGCTGTCCAATGGCGCCTCACCCGAATGAGCCAGAGCGTCCGCACGCGGCGGGTCTCTCAGACCTCGTCGCCGCTGCCCTCATCACCGGCCCGACCCGCATCGCCGGCCCGATCCGCATCGCCCGTCCAGCCCGCGTCGTCCATCCATCCGTCAACGACATCGACGATGTCCTTGAGCCTTGAGATGACCTCGCAGTCGACATTGTTGTAGGCTCCGACCGGATCGAAGAGCACGGGCGACATGCCGGCCGCCCTCGCCCCGCGCACGTCAACCTCGTAGTAGTCACCGACGTAGACCGCTTCCTCCGGGGACAGAGAGCTTCTCTTCAGGGCGTGCTCGAAGATCCTGCGATCCGGCTTACTGATACCCACGATAGCCGAGTCGATGACGAAATCAAATCTGTCGAGAATGCCGATCTCCTCCAACCTCCATTCCAGGCGCCCATCCGAATTCGAAATAACGCCCAGCGAGAGGTCCCGCGCCGACAGGTTGTCCAAGGTGCTGTCCAGACCCTCGACCGGCTGTTTCCATATGCCGAGCCCGGTGTCGTTGGCGACGCGCGTCATCTCGATGGCGTCCGGTATCGACTCATCGCAAACTCCGAGCACTTCGAAGAACGGCGTGTAGTACGCCGGCCAGAAGTCGTACACATCCGAGCCGGGCGAGTCGGCCACCGACCTGTCGAAGGCGCCCCTGGCTTTGGCCTCGGCCCGCACGATCTCATCGATGGCGGCCTCCACGCCGAGCGCTTCGCATATGTCCCGGTAGATGTAGTAGTCCGGGAAGAGGATCGTGTTGCCCGCGTCGAAGAAGACGCCTCTTATCATGTCAGGTGCCTCGTGCTGGTCTATTTGGATGGAAATCGCTGTGCGGCCGCACCCGCGTTCAGGGAGTGCAGCCAGGCGTTGTGGTAGTAGCGGAGCGCGTCGATCTCGGAATCGGCGCCCCGCGCATCGTGCTCGCGGCCGCCGGCGAGCGACGCTCGTGCCGCCCTGGCCGAGATCGTCGCCGACGCCAGCTCCATGTTCTCCCTCATGAGCTTGGCGACCTGCTCGAGCACCTTCGCCTTGTGCCTCTTCCTCAGGTTGTCCGAGTAACCCTCTCGGTCGAGATAGAACTCCTCGAGCGTGATCGCCGCCTCGGCGACCAGGGTCGATGTGTGTTCCACGGCGCGCTCGGCCAGTATCTCGTTGGCCCTTACCTGGTGCACGATCAGAGCACCGATGTTGGCTTTGGTCTCCTCGCTCGCCGCGTTCCCGACGTACCCGTGGTCGTGCTCACCCTCCGCCGCCTGCCCAGCGGACTCATCGAGAATGCGCACTTTGAGATCAACCGCGAGCTCCCAATCGCTCTTCATCACTGTCCAGGGGATGTAGAGATTGCGGCCCGCGTCAGGAGCGGCACTCAGGGCGTCCACGGAAGTCACGGCGACCTCGAGGAGGTCCCCCAGCTCCACCAGGATGCGCAGCACCCCGGACATCGACTCGAGAGCCGGACCTGTCCGCTGCGCCGGTCCGCCCGCGTCCGCCGCCGCCCGCGAGGCGTCGGCCCACCTGTCAACGAGAAGTTCGGCGCTGTCGACACTGAGCGAGTCGACAAGAGCGCCCAGGTCCCGCGCTCCGACGGCGACCGCTGCACAGACCGCGTCGAGCTCACCGGATGTTTCGATGATGCCCGGAGAGAACTCGGCTATGCGACCCAGGTTCCCCTGCGCGATGGCCTGCTCCAGGTCCTCCCGTGTCGCCGCGAGTTCGGCGGCGAGTTCTGCCGCTGCGTCGCCTCCGGCGGCCACGCGGTTCACCAGACTCTCGAACCTCGTCATCATCCCCCGCGCCGGGGTGGAGGAGAACTCGTGCCACACGATGAAGCCGAAGAGCGTGTCTCTGATGGCGCTCTCCGCGGGAATCATGCGGGAGATGCCTTCGATGCCAAAGGTGACGTCCAGCACGCCGATCGAATCGACCGCGGCCTTGATCCGCAAAGTGGCGGCCGAGAGTTCCCTTCCCGCCTCAACGAGCGCCGTCAGCTCCTCACCTTTCTGATCCTCGGCAATGCCCTTGAGCTCAGCGGACAGCCCGTCGGCGAATTGCGTCTTGAGATCGAGAACTGCAGGAACGAGCCAGGGCTGCAGTGGGATGTCGTACGCAAGCTCGACACCCGCGGGCGGAGCCACCGGGGTGAACGTCGCGTCCTTGGCCTGCGCCGCGGCTGCCGCGGCCAGAACGACCGCACCGGCGAGCAGGACGACCAGCATGTAGAAACCGAATAGAAGCGTGGAGCTTGTTCGTGTGTGCGGCATCGCAGGTCCCCCGTGGAAGGGCGAATACAACCTCTGTCCGGATGTATGATCAGTGCGTCGTCGTGATCCTGAAACCCTGGTCGTCGAGCCGGCGGGTTCGAGTGGGACTTGCCCACCGGCGAACTGATGGTAGCACACTCCCATTCGCGTGCCAAGATAGGCATTCACGGCCCCCGCGCTTGCCCGCGGGCCCGTCTGCGTGCATAATTGGCCTTGAACACGGATCATCAGAGCGCCCGGGGCATGGATCCCGGGCTCAACGAAGAACTGGGGGGAAGAGAGATGTCGAAACATGCACGAGACTCCCTCGGCCTGCTGCTGGCGGCAGTCTTAGTGGCGCTGCCGACGCTCGCTCACGCGGTTCTCGAGCCGCTGGAGCTGTCGGACGCCGTGAGCCTGGCGAACAGCCTGGGAGGCCTGGAGGAGTACCCGGACGCCAATTCCGTCACCGGACTCGACCACACACACATCGAGTTCGACGAGACCGGCGCCTACGAGGAGTACAACCACACGTTCACGAAAGCGCTCACCGACGAGGGCCGGGACGGCAACGGCAGCGTGTCGCTCAACTACCACAGAAGATACGGTTCCGTCGAGATCGTGATGGCGAGAGTCATCAAGGCCGACGGAAGCGAGGTGGTCGTCGGAGAAGAGCTCATCACCGAGGGCACGGCTCCGGAGGTCTCCGCGATGAACATCTTCGAGGAGGACTTCCGGCAGATCTCGGTCGTCTTCCCGGGGTTGGAGGTCGGCGACGCCATCGAGTACATCGTCCATCAGAGCTACGAGCCGCTCATCGACAACGGCTTCAACGGCATCTACTTCCTCCAGTACGTGGAGCCCATCGTTGAATCCAGGGTAACGATCATCGGTCCATCGAGTCTCCCGCTCATCCACGTCGTGAAGAACGGCGAGGTCGAGTACGAGGAAACCACCGACGGAGACCGCACGGTCCGCACGTGGACCGCGCGGGGCGTGCCCAAGATAGAGCGCGAGCTCGCGATGGCTCCTCCCCGACAGATAGCAACGCGCCTCATCGTCTCGACGATGCAGACGTGGGAGGAAGTGTCCCGATACGTCTGGAAGCTGGTAGACGACAAGTGTGTCGCGGAGGACTCCATTGTGGACCTCGTCGCCGAGATCACCGACGGCCTGACGTCCACCGAGGACAAGATCCGCGCCGTCCACTACTGGATCCTCGAGAACGTCCGATACTTAGGTGTAGCCATGGACCGCGGCGCCTTCCTCGAGCCGCACTTCGCGTCCTACACGCTCGAGAAGGAGTACGGCATCTGCCGCGACAAGGCGACGCTCATGATCACCATGCTGGAGGAGATTGGAGTTCGGTCCTGGATCGTAGCGATCAACCCGAGCCACAGAATGGACACGGAGATCCCCACGATCTACTTCGAGCACGGCATCGTGGCCATCGAGGGGCCGGACGGCGACTACCTCTACATCGATCCTACCATCGAGGAGACACGCGAGGTCTACGCCGGATACGTCGGCGACCGCTACCTCCTCGTCGCCACCGAGGAAGGTGAGGACATCCGGCAGGCCGCGCACGTTCCGGCCACCGCAAACTCGGGCGACATCATGGACCGTGCGGTACTGGCCGACGACGGCAGTATCGAGGGCGACGTCACCATCACGGGGAACGGCTTCTACGAACTCATACTCCGGACCGTCAATAAGAACATGGGCCCGCAGCAGTTTGAGATGATGGCCGAGGAGATGGTCCAGAACATCTACCCCGGAGCCGAGCTAGGGACCTTCTCCATCACGGACGCGGATGATCTCTACGAGCCGACGACCATCGAACTTTCCTATCATATCGATGACTATGCGCTGAATGCTGCGCCCTACACGCTCTTTCGGGTTCCCGCCGCGACGGGCTCATTCGAGATGTTGTCGGACTTCCTGTTCGGGCGGATGGTCGGGCTACCGGAGCGCAAGTACCCGGTTGCGCTCGGGGTCACGCTGGGAGTCGATGAGAAGGCGGAGGTGGCGCTTCCCGACGGGTTCGTAGTCGAGAACCTGCCGGACGCCGTCGATTTCGAGGCGGGCGCCATCAGTCTCTCTATCACATACGAGTACGTGCCCTCCGAATCCGGCGACGGTGGGTTCATTCGCTACAACAGGAAGTTCGGGATCGACACGTTCGAGATCTCGCCGGAGGACTACCTGAACCTCAAGGAGGCCGTCAGGCTGGCCGGCAGGTCCGAAAAGGGTGAAGTCATACTCAAGAGAGAGGAGGGCTAGATGAAGAGGATCCTGGTCTCACTAGCCGTGCTTGCTCTCGTGGCCACGGCAGGTCTGGCCGAGCAGTGGCTGGACACCGATGTCGAGGGCCTCATTGAGAACGCCCCCGACAAGGAAGACTACCCGGACGACGCGGCCGTCTTCCTCAAGATGCAGGAAATGGCGGAGGTTGCCGAGGACGGGTCGGTGGTGACGACGCGGAACAAGCTCATCAAGGTCCTGACGCTCAGGGGCCGCGAGCGATACAGCAACCAGTCGTTCCTCTACAACACGGAGCTTTCCGCTCTGTCGCTGGTCAAGGGCGTGACGGTCAGGAAGACCGGCCGCCTGGTCGAGGTCGAGGGCGACGCCGTCAACGATGTTACGCCGGCGTTCCTCAAGGATGCGTCGATGTACGCCAACGTCCTGGAGAAGGTCATTTCCTTCCCGGTGGCAGGGCCAGGGTCGACGATGGAGCTTCAGCTCAGGGAGAATCACGAGCCGGCCGTCGACGGAAGTTACTCCGGCATCGAGCACATGGGCGCGATGGACCCGGTGTTCGCCGCATCGTTCACCATCCGATATCCAGAGGGTGCCCAAGCCCCGTCCAGCGTCGGCTACACGGGGGACCTGGGCCCCACGACGATAATGGAGGTCGCGGAGCCCGGTGAGATCAGCTACAGCGTCTACAACGTCCCGGCCCTGGTCGCCGAGG
The DNA here is from genome assembly GCA_030613615.1 of Candidatus Eiseniibacteriota bacterium. GTDB lineage: Bacteria > Joyebacterota > Joyebacteria > Joyebacterales > Joyebacteraceae > JALGZG01. The sequence continues at coordinate 34,116 of JAUWLR010000008.1, read as the reverse complement.
AGCACATGCCTCCCGCGACCGAGCTCTACCCGACCGTCATCTACTCGTCGTGCACAAGCTGGGACCAGCCGGCGGCGTTCTTCGCCGGCGAGTTCTTCCCTCACGTTGAGACCGGCGGAGAGATAGCGTCGCGCGTGGCCGGTCTGACACTGGGCCTGTCGTCCAGCGAGCACAAGGCGCGGGCACTGTTCCTGGACGTCGCGACCGAGGTCAGAAACGTGCATATGCCGCTCGGCCTCGGAGGATACACACCGAACGACGCGGGTCAGGTGCTCGAGAACAAGTACGCCGATACGCGCGACAAGGCGGTGCTCCTCATAAGCATGCTCCGCGCGGCAGGCATCGACGCGTACCCCGCGCTGGTCGGAGGGATGCCGGACGCTCGCTTCACAGAGTCCGTGCCAACTCTCAAGCAGTTCACGCGCATCCTCGTCGCTCTGCCGGACGACGGTTCCTATCGCTTCCTCGACCCGTTCCTGGATGACGTATCCTACGGTTTCGTGCGGTGGGGACGCGGGAACACCGCGCTCGTCGTCAGGGACGACGGCTCGGGCGAGCTTGTGCAGGTCCCGGGCTTCCGCGCGGCGGAGAACCACACGCGACAGGACATGCTGGTAACCATCGATGGCGATGGGAACGCCGAAGTCCGCACTTCCTGCGAGCTCAAGGGCTACTTCGACAGGAAGGCGCGGCGCGATCTCAAGGATGCTACGCCGTCCGAGAAGCAGAAGCTGTTCGACACGGCCGCGAACCTCGTGTCCACGGGAGCCACCAACACGGGTTACTCGCACTCGGACGTCACCGACCTCACCGAGCCGGTCCGTGTGGTCCAGGACGTCCGGGCGAAGGAGCTGGCGGTTCCGCAGGGCGACATGATGATCGTGCACCTGCCCCCGTTTCCTCACTCGTTCGCCTCGATGGGGATCTACCCGGCGCTCGCGGAGCGCCGCTACGCATTCGAGTTCCCGTGCGAATTCCGAAGCGACCTCGAGATCGATGTGTCGCTTCCGGATGGTTACGAGGTAGCCTGGCTTCCTGAAGACGTGATGCTCATCACACCGGTTGCCGTGTTCCAGTTGACCTGTGAATCGCACAAGGACTCGCACACCGTAGTCTGGAAGCGGTCGATAGTCATCAACGAGCGGAGCATCAGCCGCGAGAACTACGGCGTGTTCAAGGAGAACTACGACACTCTCGTCTCTCCAAAGAACCGACTGATCCTGTTGAGGAAGGTCTAGGCTCAACGCGGGATTCGGAGCGCGGCGACACGGGGCCGCGGCGGTCCTCTCCCCCTTACAACACGAGCTGCCATGAAGTACCGCGCGCTTGAGGAAATAGCCGGGAGGATCGAGCGGAAAAACGTCCCGTTCTCGGACCTCATGCCATGGCGGGTGCGCCGCATCCTCCTCGTGTCGAGTCTCTACGACTCGTTCACGTTCCAGGAGGACGGCAATCTCGGCGAGATGCTCTTCTCGGAGTATCAGGAGCTCAACCTGAGCTCCGTGCCCACTATTATCAGGGTCTCGACGGCCGAGGAGGCCGTTCGGGAGCTCGCCGACAGCAAGCCCGATCTCGTCATAACGATGCCCCGAGTCGGAGAGATGAATGTCTTCGATTTCGGACGGCAGTGCCGGGAGCAGGCGCCGGAACTGCCGGTCGTCCTCATGGCCTATGACACGCGCGAGCTGGCCGTCCTCAAGGAAAGGGCGGAACGGCAGGCCGTCGACAGGTTCTTCGTGTGGCTCGGCGACGCGCGCGTGTTCCTTGCTGTCATCAAGTGGGCCGAGGATCTGATGAACGCCTCCCACGACGCGGAGATGGCCGGCGTCAAACACATCCTTCTCATTGAGGACTCGATCCGCTTTTACTCCGCGTACCTGCCGATGCTCTACGGCGAGATCATGGAGCAGACGCAGGCGCTCATGGTCGAGGGGGTCAACCGCATGCAGCAGCTCATGCGCATGCGGGCCCGACCGAAGGTACTGTTGGCTTCCAGTTACGAGGAAGCCGAACAGATATTCCGGGCCAGCGGCGAACATCTGCTCGGTGTCATCTCCGACGCGCGCTTCCCGAGGGGTGGAAAGGTCGATTCCGAGGCCGGACTGGCCTTCGCCCGCAAGGTCAAGAACCAGGACCCGGGCACGCCTGTCCTCATCCAGTCGACCGATGCCCGGCTCGCGAAGAAGGCGGAGGAGCTGGGCGCGGCGTTCTGTCGCAAGACCTCCCGGACGCTCCTGCACGACGTCCGTAGCTTCATGCGCGGACACCTGGGGTTTGGTGACTTCGTGTTCCGCAATGAGGAAGGAGTTGAGGTCGCCCGGGCCGACGACCTCCGGAGCATCGTCGACGCCATCAAGAGCGTACCGGAGGAGTCACTCCTGCTTCACGCGAACCGCAATGATTTCTCCACGTGGCTGATGGCGCGAACGGAGTTCGACCTCGCCAAGGCCCTTAAGCCGAGGAAGATCGACGAGTTCACGAGCCCGTCTGCGATGCGCGACTACCTTCTGTCGGCGATCCGCACCTATCGCAGTCGCTCCAGGGCCGGCCTGGTCGAGGAGTTCTCCAGCGAGACGTTCGAGCCCGAGACGACCTTTTCGCGGATTGGAGCGGGGTCGCTCGGCGGGAAGGGCCGCGGCCTGGCGTTCGTCAATTCACTCCTGAACGCGTACGACATCGAGGACCGCATCGACGGCGTGCACATACATGTTCCGCGCAGCGCCGTCGTGGCCACCGGCGTGTTCGACCAGTTCATGGATGAGTCGGGCCTGATCTCGTTCGCACTCGAGGAAGAGAGCGACGAGAGGATCAGGGAGGCGTTCCTCACGGCCGAATTCCCGCAGGAGACGCGGGACGAGCTGGCCTCATTCCTTTCGCGGGTGAGCTACCCCCTGGCGATCCGTTCTTCCAGTCTCTTCGAGGACTCATCGTACCAGCCGTTCGCCGGCATCTATCAGACCTACATGCTCCCGAACTCGAACCCGCATCTCGAGACCCGCATCGACGAGCTGTGCCGTGCGATCAGGCTTGTGTACGCATCGACTTACTCCTCCGACTCCAAGGCCTACATCGAGTCGACGCCGAACCGGCTCGAGGAAGAGAAGATGGGTGTCATCATCCAGCAGATCGCCGGGCGGAGGCACGGCGACTACGTTTACCCGAACCTGGCGGGTGTCGCACGCTCCTACGACTTCTATCCCGTCAAGGGGATGAAGGCCGAGAACGGCATCGCGTCCGTGGCCCTCGGCCTCGGCAGAATGGTCGTTGAAGGTGGGCGTGTCGTGCGGTTCTCACCGGCCCATCCGAACAAGCTGTTCCAGTTCTCCTCAACGAAGGACTACCTGAACAACGCGCAGCGCGAGTTCTACGCCCTGGACCTGGCCAGCGACGCACCGGTCAGAAGCGCGGCCGACTCGCCGATTACGAACCTGGCCCTTCTCGGACTGGACGTCGCGGAGGAGCACGGCACGCTCGACCACGTGGCGTCCGTGTACTCGGCCGAGAACGACCGCATCTACGAGGGCACGGGGCGGCCCGGGCCGCGACTTGTAACGATGGCCGGCGTCCTCGGTGGCTACTCCTTCCCGCTGGCGGAGACGCTCCGCTTCCTCCTGGAGGTCGGGAAGGCCGGTTTCACCTGCGAGACGGAGATCGAGTTCGCGGTCAACTTGAGCGCGGACCCGGGCGAGCCGCACGAGTTCGCGTTCCTGCAGATCCGCCCGATGGTCTTCGGCGGCGAGTTCGAGGACGTCGACCTGGGCGGGATCGAACCGAAGGGCGCGATCGTGCTTTCGGACGGCGCGCTCGGCCACGGGCACATCGGGGACATTCGTGACATTGTTTACGTGGACAGGCAGACGTTCGATCGCAGCAAGTCCGCCGAGACGGCGGCCGAGATCGGAGCTCTGAATGCGCGCCTCGCCGAGGCTGGACGCCCATACCTGCTCATCGGCCCTGGCCGCTGGGGCAGCGCCGATCCGTGGCTGGGCATACCGGTGCGGTGGACTCAGATCTCGAGGGCGTGCTGCATCGTCGAGACGGAGCTCCCCGACATCAAGGTGGAGCCGTCGCAGGGCACCCACTTCTTCCAGAACATCACGTCCTTTGGAGTCAGTTACTTCACGGTCAGCGGAAGCGGCCCCGGCGCATTCCTCGACGAGACCTGGCTCGAGGCGCAGCCGGCCGAGTCGAAGACGGCTCACGTGCGCCACCTGGCGTTCGACCGACCGCTGGACGTCGCCGCGAACTCGAAGACGGGGCACGGCGTGGTGCTGAAGCCGGGGGTTCACCTCACCCGGCACAGTAGCGAGTAACCGCCTCCCGCGCGAAACGCCCCAGCCGTTGAGGCAGATTCCGGCCACCGCCATTCACGACGACCGTCGCTCCTGTACACAGCGAGGCGGCAGAAGGTAAACCCTCCGCTGCCTCGCGTTCGGCGCGGAACCGCTTGTGCGGCCCGCCCTCGAGTCACTTCACTGCAGCACTTCTCTTACTGCAGCACTGCCGTTCCTACACGACACCCTGGTCGAGCATCGAGTCGGCTATCTTGATGAAACCGGCGATGTTCGCACCGGCGACGTAGTTCCCGTCGACCCCGAACTCCTTCGAGGTCTCGTAGGCCGCCTTGTGGATCGCCTTCATGATGCCCTGCAGGCGCTGGTCGACTTCCTCACGGGTCCACGAGAGGCGCAGACTGTTCTGGCTCATCTCGAGACCGGAGGTGGCGACACCGCCCGCGTTCGCGGCCTTGCCGGGACCGTAGAGGATCTTCTTGTCGAGGAAGATCGCCACGCCCTCGGGGACCGTCGGCATGTTCGCGCCCTCGGAGACCAGGTAGACGCCGTTCTTGACCATGTTCGCGGCGTCCTTCTTGTTGATCTCGTTCTGCGTCGCGCTCGGGAAGGCACAGTCGGCCTTGACGTCCCAGAGCGGGTTGTGATCGAGGCTCGCGTCGACCGGCGTGTAGACAGGGCCCGAGAATTTCTCAGCGTACTCCTTGACGCGTCCACGCTTGACGTTCTTGAGCTCCATCAGAAACGCCAGCTTCTCGCGGTCGATGCCGGCCTCATCGAGGATCCAGCCGCTCGAGTCGGAGCACGTGATACACTTGCCGCCCAGATCGAGAACCTTCTCGATGGTGTACTGGGCCACGTTGCCGCCGCCGGAGACCAGGCAGGTCTTGCCTTTCAGCGTCTCGTTGCGGGTGCTGAGCATCTCGGCCGCGAAGTAGACCGCGCCGTAGCCGGTCGCCTCGGGACGAATGAGACTGCCGCCCCAGTTGAGACCCTTGCCCGTGAGAATGCCGGTGAACTCGTTGCGGAGCTTCTTGTACTGGCCGAACATGAAGCCGATCTCGCGGCCACCGACGCCAATGTCGCCAGCCGGAATATCCGTGTTCGGGCCGATGTGACGGAACAGCTCGCTCATGAAGCTCTGGCAGAAACTCATGACCTCGTTGTCACTCTTGCCCTTCGGGTCGAAGTCGGCGCCGCCCTTGCCGCCGCCCATCGGGAGCGTCGTCAGGCTGTTCTTGAAGACCTGCTCGAACGCCAGGAACTTCAGAATGCCGAGGTTGACGCTCGGGTGGAACCTGAGTCCACCCTTGTACGGACCGATCGCGCTGTTCATCTCGATGCGGAAACCGCGATTGACTTGAACGTCACCGCTGTCATCGACCCACGGAACGCGGAACATGATGACGCGCTCGGGCTCGACGATCCGCTCGAGGATCTTGGCCTTGCGGTACTCGGGACGCTTCTCCAGAACCGGCCAGATCGACTCGACGACCTCATCCACCGCCTGGTGGAACTCAGGTTGCGCCGGGTTCTTGGCCTTCACGAAGTCCATGAACTCGCTGAAGCTTGCTGCCATTACGTCCTCCTCCGAGGGTCCTGGTACCTCTGAATGTGCCTGTCGGACGGCCCTGCTCCCGCCCGAGAGCGACGAAAACGAACCCGAGAATGGTAGCATGCCCCCTCAGGAGAGTCAAGATGGATTGGGGGGCCGCGAGGCGGGATTCAGGCTGGACGGGCCCCCGCGGGGTTCGGGCCGAATGGGCCCGCGCGTAGAAGGGGCTTGACTCACACGGAGCCCGATGGTAGCTTCCGCACGTTCCTTTAACCGAGGCCCGTGAGCCCGGAAGGAGACAGGCTTGAGCCGTGCGCGTGACCACAGGTCAGAGACCCCCCGCCTTGGAAGGGCGGGCTTTTTATTGCCCGGTCCGTGCAGTCCTCCCTCCGACTTGCGGTAGCCACCTTTAAGACGGCGCCGGTGAGCGCCGAAAGGAGGCCACAATGGCAAGCCGACCCCACTCTCTCGCTGTGATGGAGGCCCGGCCGGTTCCACACTGCCCGCCATCTCTTCTCGCACGCATCGAGATTCACAATCACGTCGTGCACCGCGTGCGCCACTTCCTGAGAGAACATGGATACGTGGAAATCCCGGTTCCGGAGCTGACCCCGGCCACCGGGTCGTGCGAGGTCGTCGACTCCATGTTCAGTATGGACTACTTCGGAACTCTGGCGTTCCCGCGCCAGACAGGACAACTTTACCTGGAGGAGGTGGTCGCGCGTGGCATCGACGCGGTCTACTGCGAGGGCGAGAGCCTTCGCAAGGAACGGAAGGTGGACGCGCGCCATCTCACGGAATTCAAGCTCATCGAGATCGAGAAAAAGGACATGAGTTTGGAGGAGCTGTGCGACTTCCAGGAGGCGCTGCTCAAGGATGTCGTCTTCGCCCTCACCGCGGACGAGATCGGAGAGCACAACGTCGAGCGGCTCGCGACCATGGGGGATTCGGACCACCCTCGAATGACATATCGCGAGGCCCTCGGGATTCTGAACCAGCGGGGGTTCGCGCTCCGCTTCGGGGAGGACCTCGGGCACCGCGAAGAGGCGGCCCTCGTGGACTACGCGGGGGATCTTCCCGTTCACATCACGCATTTCCCGGAGGAGCTCAAATTCTTCAACATGAAGATTGACCGAACGGACCCGACGGTCGTCGAGTGCGTGGACTACATCCTTCCGCTGTCGGGCGAGACCTTCGGAGGATCGCTGAGGGAGCCGGACGTCGACATTCTCCGACGCAGACTGCACACGGGGACGATGTATGGCCACCTGATGAACCGCGCCGCCGAGTTCGCGCGCCTGCGACGGCTGGCGGACCCCGACGGTAGCGGGGAGCAACCGCTGGAAGAACTGACGATACGGTACCAGCGAGGGATCGAGGCGGCGTTCGAGAGCTACCTCATCCTGTTCGCGGAGGTGCCGACCGAGAGGGCGGGCTTCGGCCTGGGAGTCGCGCGGCTCCTGCAGTACGTGATGGGTCAGGAGTCGATAAAGGACTCCGTCGTCTTCCCGATGGACCGCACGCAATTCGGCGGGTTGAGCCAGACGGTCATTGTCTGATCGGAACAGCTTAGAGGAGTTCCTCCTTTGGACGGCGCCTCGACGTCCTCGGGGCGCCGTGCCGGTCGTCACGCATCCCGACCGGGTCCTCGGTCATGCGCTCGGCCATGAGCACCGTGTGCTTCCCCTCGTGCGCAACGATACTGCAGTTCCCAAAGACCTTCTCGATGTGCCGCTTGATGCCGACGTAGCGCATGAGGACCAGGTACATCCTGCCGTGAAACCTCAGGTGAGCGTAGGCCTGATCGACCAGCGGGTAGAGCACGTCGACGCCGGCGTGGAAGGGAGGATTGGAGATGACCCGGTCGAAGCGCTCGCCGCGCACGGCGTCGAAGCGGTCACTGACCACGGCTTCCACCCGGGGCTTGCCGTTCTTCCGGGCGTGATGGAGATGGTGAGTCGTGATGTTGCGCGCGGCGCACTCGACCGCCCGTGCGTTCGTGTCGACCATAACAACTCGTCCCACCGATGCCAGGTGCGCGGCGGCGATGCCGATGGGGCCGTACCCGCACCCGACGTCGATGACCGAATTCATCGGCATGACCTCGACGGACTCGATCAGGAGGAGCGTCCCGTCGTCCATCTCCTTGCGTGAGAAGATGCCGGCACGCGTACAGAACGTGTACTTCCTCCCGCGCAGCCGCGTCTCGACAGTGTGTTCGTAGACCGACAGGTCGGTGGGCACGGGCGAGCGAACCGGACTCCGTTCGGCGCGCATGAGCCAGTAGCCGCCGCTCTTCCGTATCACCTTGGACGGACCGATGGTCTCGGAGAGCTTCCGCATGTAGCTCTTGGCGCCCTTCCTCACTTTCGCGATGAGGTAGAAGCTCCCGCCGTTCCTGAGCTTCGGCCGCGCACGGTCGATCATCTCGAAGATGGCCTCGGTGCCTTCTTCGACCGGGGGATTCATTGCGATGATGTTGAAGAAGCCGTCGGAGTAGCGGTCGAGCGTGTGGTCGAGGATGATGTGAGCGTTCTCGACGCCGTTCACCCTGACGTTCTCCTGAGCCCATCGCACCGCGCGGATGTCGGAATCGACCATGCGGACGTCGACCCCGGGCGCGCTGTCGGCGAGGGCTACCCCCACGGCCCCGTAGCCGCAGCCGTAGTCCAGGATCCTGTCACCGGGACTCACGTTGACGTTGTCGATGAGGAGGCGCGTCGACTTCGCGATGCGGTCCTTGGAGAAGAGCCCGCCCGCCGATCGGAAGGTCCTCTCCCGGTGTCTCAGCCTGGTTGTTATCTCGTAGGAATTCTTGACCATATTGAGTGCCGGCTGCTGTGAGAGAGAATGCCCCGCCTGCTAGAAGCGGGGCATCCGCGAGCTGGAGGCGATGATCGCCGTCGCCTTCAGCGGAACAGCAGGATCGGTCGGCCGACGGCAACGGTAAGTGAGCCGTCAACCAGTTTGTGCGAAGGCCGACCCTTGGGTCGACCGTTGGCTTTACGGATTCCACGCGGACTATACGATCCGACGGTAGGTCGGTCAAGTTGATTGTGGGGTTTTCCCGGTGAACCCTTTCCGCCCGATCCGCTTCGCGACCAACACGCCACCCACGGACATCGGCACGAAGTAGAGAGCGAGGCGCCAGAGCACGAGCGACACACCGACGAAGCGCGCTGGCAGGAACGCGGCGAAGAACCCGATGTAGCCGCCCTCACCAAACGCGAGAGAGCCCGGCGTGGGCGTCGCAGTGATTACGGGCTTCAGGAGGCACTGCAGCACAAGAGGTCCGATCATCGAGCCGCGGTAGCCGAAGCCCCGCAGGATCACGATAGCGACCATGAACTCCGCGATATAGGCGAGAACGACCAGGAGGACGCCCCAGAAGAGAACCCATCGCTTGTGGCGCCCGAGGGTAGTGAGCGCCTCCCGGAAGACGTGCGACTCGCTTTCCATCATGACCCGGGATTCCTCGATCTTCCGCGCGGCCTTCCCGCGCAGCCTGCGAGCCAGAAATGCCGCCACGCTGTCGATCATGCGGTTGAAGCGCCTCGGGTAGCGTAGCATCGTCACGAGAACTGCCACGATGAAGACGAGCGGCACCGCGGACAGCGGGCCGACTATCTTGAGGAATGTGACCGTCCCCTCCGAACCCTCCCACCCGAGCGCGGTGAGCGTCGTGGCCCCGACGAGCACGAAGAAGAAGAACACGCCCGGAACGAACCCCTTCACCAGAACGATGGCCGTCGCCAACCCGGCCCGCACACCCTTCCTGGTCAGAAGGAAGCCCTGATATGGAACACCTGCAGCACTGATCGGCATCAGCTGGCCGATGAAATGGCCCTCGATCGTGAGCTCGAGCGCTTCTATCGCCGTGATCTTCTCGTCCTGGATCCCATTGACAAAAACCAGGAGCCCAAGAGATTCCAGGACCATCCTGAGGGACTCGGCAACAAAGAGAAGAACAACCAGGCCCGCGCCGAATGAGAGCACCCCATGCCACGTCTCATCGTCGGTGGTGACGATGACCGTCACGGCCATGATCGCAATGCTGCCCACAATGAAGATGATGGCGGCTCGACGCAGCTTGGAGCGGTCCAGACCTGGCGCGGCATGTTCCGTCGACAGAGGACTTCCCCCGGCTCGGGTGAACGGAGCGGATAACTTGCGGTTCAGTGACTATAGGGTCACGTTGGTTGGTGGTCAAGATGTTGCGGGGAACGCTTCTTGCAGTTTGGCGTGCGGGTGATTGTATCCTGATTCATCGAGGGAGGTCGGTTTGAGAAGAAGGAAGATTGCTCTCGTGTTCACGGTTACCCTGACCGCGCTCCTCGTGGGCGCGGCCCCGGCCAGTTCCCGTCCGCTCCAGGGGTTCGGCGCGGACACGATCGGCGGTTCGGGCGGCGAGAGCTACGTGGTGACGTCCCTCGCGGATTCGGGACCCGGCACGTTCCGCGACGCCGTCTCTGCCTCGAACCGCGAGATCACCTTCGCCGTGGGGGGCACGATCGAGCTTTCGAGCACCGTCCGCGTGACGGGGCACCATCTGACCATAGACGGGTCGACCGCGCCCGACCCCGGCATCACGATAACGGCCGCCCACGACGGCGTCACCGGAGCGCTCTTCGACATCCGCGGTGCAAACGATATGATAATCAGACACATCCGCGTCATCGACGCGCCGGACGCGCTGTCGGGCGACAACCTCCGAATCTGGGACGGCGCTTACAACATCGTCGTCGACCACTGCTCGTTCCGCAGAGCTGGCGACGGGAACCTCGACATCTGCCTCGGCGCGCACGACATCACGGTCCAGTGGTCGATCATCGCCGAGACCGTCAAGAACTCGCTCATCCGCACTGGTCTCACGAACATCTCGCTGCACCACAACCTGTTCATCCTCGGAGACGAGCGGAACCCGCAGCTGGACGATGCAACGTCCGTGGACATGGTCAACAACGTCATCTACGGCTGGGCCTCGAACTACGGCACGCGCCTGAGGAATGGCGCGTCCGCAAACCTGGTGAAGAACTACTACCTTCCCAAGTCCGGCAGCGACGAGCCGAACGCGGTCGTGATCGCGCCGGACGCCGGCCCCGTCTACATGGAGGGCAACGTCCTTCCTCCGAGCTGCACTACGAGCGGAACCACTGAGACCCGGATGGCCGCGCCTCCGGTAGACGAGATGTCTCCTGTTGAGGCACTCGAGGCCGTGCTGGAGGAGGCCGGAGCCCATCCGCGGGACGCGGACGACGAGGATTTCATCTCCGGCATCGTGTCGAACCCGGTAGAGCCGACCTCGTGGGGACAGATCAAGTCGATGTACCGCGCGGGGTAGGTGACGCATCTGCCGGCTGACACCCTGCGATCAGCGTCCGGGTCCTCTCGGGAACCGGCACGTAGAACGTGATTCCATCCAGTTCCCTCACTGTCGGGACGCTCGGCGCCATCACGCCGTCATGCACGGCGCGCACCCAGAACTCTCTCGGGCATCTTGATAAGCGCGCCGAGCCGCGCTAGAATCGTTGTTCACCATCGAGGTGCAACGAGGACAGAGGAACAGATGCCGGCGAATCTCCCCCCACCCTACAAGAACGCGGAGCAGCGCTTCCGCGAGGCGAAAACGACCGAGGATAAGATAGCCGCTCTTCAGGAGATGATGGCTATCATACCCAGGCACAAGGGTACGGACAAGCTCCGCGCCCACCTCAGGAAGCAGCTCTCGAAGCTCAAGGCCGAACTCGAGCAGCCCGGCAGGAAGGGCCGCAAGGGCCCCTCGTACCATGTTCCGAAAGGCGAGTCGCCTCAGGTCATCCTGATCGGCACACCTAGCGTCGGGAAATCACAGATAGTCGCCGCGACGACCAACGCGACGCCGGAGGTCGCCAACTACCCCTTCACCACGCGCGTACCGCTGCCCGCGATGATGCGGTACGACGACATCTACATAGAGCTCGTGGACGTCCCCCCGTTCTCGCGTGACCACACGGAGACATGGCTCCCCGAGCTGGTCAGGAACGCCGACACCGTGCTCCTGGTAGTCGACGCGTCCGCGGACGACTGCGTGGACTCGTGCCAGTTCGTAAGGGAGTTCCTGGCCTCGAAGGGGATCAGACTCTCCCCCGTCTGCGACCCGAACGAGATGGAACTCGCGAGAAACGTCAAGCCGACACTGATCGTCGCCAACAAGATCGACGAAGAGGGAGCGACCGAGAACCTGGAGTTCCTCAGAGAGGTGATCCAGGATGAGTTCGAGATTATCCCCGTGTCCGCCGAGACCGGCGAGGGACTCGACCAGATGAAGGAGCGCCTCTACGAGTTCCTGGACGTCGTCAGGATCTATAGCAAGGTACCGGGCAAGACGGCGGACATGAAGAAGCCGTTCATCGTGAAGCGTGGCAGCACGGTTCTCGATGTGGCAGAGAAGATCCACCGCCAGTTCGCACACAACCTGAAGTTCACCAAGATCTGGGGCTCGGGCAAGTTCGACGGGCAGGTCGTCGAGCGCGACCACGTCGTCGAGGACGGGGACATACTCGAGATACACGTAGACATGTAGCACCCAGATGACCGATGTGGCGCCACGGTGGCCCTACCCCGGCGCTCAGACACGCGGCGCTTCGCGCCTAAACTCGCGGCGGGGTAGGGCCACCGCGCCGCTCGACAACCAATCAGAAGGAAAACACATGGCAACGAAACAGCTCGTGTTTGGGCCCACGTTCGAAGAGATGCTGCACCCGTCGAAGATCGACCCGTCCATACGCGAACGCGCGCTCAAGGCAGCGAAGGACGACCCGCTCAGTCCTCTCAACCTGTACAACATCACCTGGCGGAATCCCGAGGGTGGGATCTACTACATCGTGCTGCCGAAAGAGCTGACCGGGGTCGATGCCAACATCGTCGTCCTCTACAGCAAGGACTTCCCCACCAGAAGCCACAAGGTCGGAGCCACCTACTCCGTGACAATGGAGCACCAGCTCGAGGGCGACATCGAGCCGGGCGTACACACGCTCGTGTGGCCCTCGACGGGCAACTACGGGATCGGCGGAGCGTACGTCGGACCGAGGATGGGGTTCGACTCGCTCGTGCTTCTGCCCGAACTCATGAGCCGGGAGCGCTTCGAGAAGATCGAGTGGTTCGGCGCCCGCTACATCAAGACCCCCGGCTGCGAGAGCAACGTCAAAGAGATCTACGACAAGGCCAACGAGCTTCGGCAGGACCCGAGCAATCGGATCATGAACCAGTTCGAGGAGTTCGGGAACTACCGCTTCCACTACTACTGCACGGGCAACTCCTGTATCGAAGTGGCCACGGAGCTCGCGAAGAAAGGTATCGGGAACGGAAAGATCGCGGCGTTCACATCGGCCATGGGCTCAGCCGGCACGATCGCGGCGGCCGAGCGCATCAAGCACGAGTTCCACGATGCTCTCACCGTCGGCGTGGAGCCCATCCAGTGCCCCACTATCTACTGGAACGGGTACGGCGGACACGACATCCAGGGGATCGGCGACAAGCACGTCACGTGGATCCACAACGTCTTCGAGATGGACGCCATCACCTGTATCGACGACATCGAGTCCAAGAAGGGGCTGCAGCTCCTGACCGAAGAGGCCGGCTGGAAGGTGATGGCCGACCGCTACGGTGTGCCCGAAGAAAGCATCAAGGAGATGTCCGAGATCATGGGCATCTCAGGCGTGTGCAACGTGCTCGCCTCCATCAAGACCGCGAAATTCTATCGGTTGAAGGAGAGCGACAACATCTTCACGATCGCCACGGACACGATGGACCGGTATCACTCCGTGATGAAGCAGCTCGATGAAGCCTACGGGGTGATGGACGAGACGGAAGCCGCGGTGAGAACCGTGTCTGTTTTCCACAACGCAAAGACCGACTGGTTCCGCGAGGGAACACGCCACGCGAAGCAGAGCTGGTTCAATCTCAAGTACTACACGTGGGTCGAGCAGCAGGGAAAGACGATCGAGGAACTCGACGCGCAGCGCGACCCGGAGTTCTGGCTCGCCGAGCAGGCCAAGGTCGAGGAGACGGACAGGCGCCTGCGTGAAGTGCGGGACGCGTAGCCCGCGGCCGATCCGCGTAGCCCGCGGCATCTCGGCGTACCCCCGCGGCATCTCGGCGCGGCCCCACTCGTACTGAGCCCTGCTCAGATAGCCGCGCGGAGCCGAAGTCCGGCCTTGTGACTCCCCCTTCGGGGAGATACAATCGTGGTAGTGATGTGCGCGCCCACGCAGGGGCGACCATAGTAACTCTGCTACTCGACGTGGCAGTCCCCCGCCAGACAGGACACACGGGGGACTGGACAACCGCGTCGAGCGTCGTGTGTTCATTGGCAGGTGACGACCCGGCCCGACCGGGGCCGTGGATTTTTTTGCCTTGGAGAAACTGAACCGAGCCAGGGGGTGGATGTGAGAATCGGAGTCTACGTCTGTCACTGCGGAGGGAACATCTCCGAAGTTGTGGACGTTGAGAGGGTCGCGAAGATCGCGGGCGAGCAGGGCGACGTCGTGATATCGCGCGACTACGGTCACATGTGTTCGGACGTGGGCCAGAAGCTGATCGCCGACGACATCAAGGAGCACAACCTCGACCGGGTCGTGGTCGCCGCCTGCTCTCCCCAGTTCCAGGGCGGCACGTTCATGAGGGTGCTCGAGACATCGGGCCTCAATCCGCACGTCCTCGAGATGGCGAACATACGCGAACACTGCTCCTGGGTACACCCCGACTCGCCGAAAGAGGCGACCGACAAAGCTACAGGTCTCACCCATATGTCGATCGCGAAGGTCAGACTGGACGAGCCGCTGGAAAAGAGAACCATGCCAATCGGCAAGAGGGTGCTGGTGGTGGGTGGAGGCATTGCCGGGATACAGGCGGCCCTCGACCTGGGAGACGCCGGGTTCAAGGTGCATCTGGTGGAGAAGGATCCCTCGATCGGTGGGAAGATGGCCCAGCTCTCCAGGACATTCCCGACGGAGGACTGCTCGGCGTGCATCCTGAGTCCCAAGATGGCGGACGTCCCCGCGAACTCCAATATCGAGCTCCTGACAAACTCCGAGGTCACGAGCATCGAGGGCCACCTGGGTAACTTCGATGTGACGGTCACGAAGAAGCCGCGCTACGTCGATCCCGACAAGTGCACCGCGTGCGGTCTCTGCGAGGAGAAGTGCCCCGTGTCGGTTCCGGATGAGTATGAGGAAGGGTTGATCGAACGCAAGGCCATTCACGTGCCGTTCGGCTTCTCCGTCCCCAACAAGAACGTCATAGATGAGAACATTTGCCTCCGACTGACCAAGGGCGGCGACGTCTGCGGGCTCTGTCAGAAGGCCTGCCCCCACGACGCGATCGATTTCGGGGACAAGCTGGCGACCGAGGAGTTCCCCGTGGACACCGTCATCGTTGCGACGGGCTACGACATCTTCGACGCCACCAAGAAGACGGTCTACGGATACGGACGGTTCGAGAACGTCATAACCGGCATGCAGATGGAGCGCATGATCGTACACGCCTCCGAGGGAGCCCCGATTCGCCCGATCAAGGGGAGAATCGCGTTCATCCAGTGCGTCGGCTCCCGTGACGAGCAGGTGGGCAACGAGTACTGCTCCAGGGTCTGCTGCATGTACGCGAGCAAGCTCTCCCAGCTCTTGAAGCGCTCGGACCCGAGCCGGGATGTCTACGTCTTCTACACCGATCTGCGGGCGTTCGGAAAGGGCTACGAGGAGTACTACAAACGAGGACAGGAGGCCGGCGTCAAGTTCGTGCGCGGTCGTCCGGCCGAATTGCTTGAGAATCCGGTGACCAAGAAAGTGATCGTCAAGGTCGAAGACACGCTCTCCCGGCAGATGATCGAGTCGGAATTCGACCTGGTGGTCCTGTCAGTGGGCATGACGCCTAACGCCGGAACCGACTCCATCGCCGAGATGCTCAGGCTCACGAAGAGCCCCGACGGGTTCCTTCAGGAGGCGCACCCCAAGTTCAGACCGGTCGACACGCTGACCGAGGGTGTGTTCCTTGCGGGCGCCGTTCAGGGCCCCAAGGACATACCGGACACGGTTGCCCAAGCGAGCGCGGCGTCAGCCAGGGCGATACGGCTGATGAACCAGGGCGAGTTCACGCTCGACCCGGTCGTGGCGTTCATTCACGAGGAGGCCTGTGACGGCTGTGGGTTGTGTGTCCCGGCCTGCCCGGTGGGGGCGATATCGCTCGCAGGCGGCGTGGCGAAGATTAGCGAGTCCACTTGCACAGGCTGCGGCGTGTGCATCTCCGCCTGCCCGACGGAGGCCCTCGACCTCAAGGGATACACCAACGCGCAACTCCTCGAGGAAGTGAGGGCCGCCCTGAGCGAAAGCGACGGCACGACCGTCCTCGTCTTCGCCGACGACATGACCGTCTACCGGCTGGCGGACAACGTTGGGACGGCAAGGATGGCCTACGCCCCCAACTCGAGGATCATCAGAGTGCCGAGCGGCGGCCGGGTGACCCCCAGGCTCATCCTTGACGCGTTATCGCTCGGCGCCGGCGCCGTTCTTGTCGGTGACAGCGAGGAGAAGTCCTCGCCCTACGTCGGTAGCGCCGCGGCGATGAAGGAGAACGTCGCAGCGGTCAAGAGCGCCCTCGAGTCCGAGGGCGTCGAGCCGGAGCGTGTGCTCGGGCTTGAGCTCGTCACTGTGATGCTGGCCGGCTTCGTCGGCCGGGTGAACGACCTGTGCGCCCTGGCCCGCAAGCTGGGCCCTGTGCCGGAGAACAAGAGGAAAGCTCTGACGGAGCACGTTAACGACAGGCTCTTCAGCAACAAGCGATAGGTGGCCACATGGTTGAAACGGTAGTTATCACATCGAAGAACGAGGCGTTCCTGAAAAGGATAGTCGCACTGAGCGCCGAGGCGATCACCGCCTGCGACCAGTGCGGCACGTGCTCGGGAAGCTGTCCGATGATCTCAGAAATGGACGTCACACCGTCACAGCTCATGAGAATGGTGCAGCTGGGACAAAGCGAGACACTCGACACAAAAACGATGTGGGTGTGCGCATCGTGCTTCGCCTGCACGGTACGCTGTCCTCGGGGCCTCGACGTGTCGAAGGTCGCCGAGGCACTGCGACAGGTGACGCTCCGCAGGTCAGTCGACCACCTCGACATCAGAAACATACCGGACGATGAGCTGGCAGAGCTTCCGCAGATCGCCCTCGTCAGCGCGTTCAGAAAGCTCACCGGATAGGAGAGAACAGAGTGACGTCTGAACAGACAAGCACGACGCGCGCCGCCCCGGATGCCGGGAGCCCAAAGGGGATACGGCTGCCTTACTACCCGGGCTGCACGCTCAAGACTACGGCGAAGAACCTGGAGGACTCCGCCTTGGCGGTCGCAGAAGCCCTGGGGTGGGAGCTGGTCGAGCTGCCCAGGTGGAACTGTTGTGGCGTCGTCTCGTCCCTCACGGACGACGACCTCATGAGGCACATAGCGCCCATCAGGAACATGGTGCGCGTCCAAGAAATGAACGATGCCGACCTCGTGGACGACGGGCGCCTGGTTACTCTCTGCTCGATGTGCTTCAACGCGCTGAAGTGGTCCAACGCGCGCATCGGCGGGAACGCCGAGGACCTCAAATCCATCAACGACTTCATGTACCTCGAGGAGGACTATCGGGGAGACGTGGAGGTCGTGCACTTCCTGGAGATCCTCAACGAACTCGACCCGGAAGTGATCGCGGAACAGGTGAAGGCGCCCCTCAGCGAACTCAACGTGGCGCCCTACTACGGATGCACACTGCTCCGGCCGAAGAGCATCGGTATCGATGACCCGGAGGACCCGACGATCCAGCGGGAGCTCCTTGAGATCATGGGAGCCGCGGTCATCGACAATCCGTACAAGACGGTGTGCTGCGGCAGTTACCAGACGGTCCAGGACAAGTACGCCGTGGCCGGGCTCACCTACGATATCCTGAGCCACGCGAGGGCGGCGGGCGCGGAGGCCGTGACCACGTTCTGTCCCCTCTGCGCGTTCAACCTGGACAACAGGCAGAGGGAGGTTCTCGAGAAGCACCCGGATTTCGAGCCGATGCCTGTGTTCTACTTCACGCAGCTCATGGCAGTAGCGTTCGGCCTGAACCCGGAGTGCTGCCGGTTCGACCTCAATCACACCGACCCGAGGCCGCTTCTCCGCAACAAGGGCCTCATGAAGGAGGAGGCGTGAGCGAATCCAAGACCATGATGGATAAGATCTCAGAGTCGACGAGATCGCTGACGACCGGAGTCGACACCAAGGACGTCGAACACTGGGTGACGATCTACATCATGGGGCGCGGGTACAGTGTGCCTGCCGACCTCACGATAATGACCGCCATGGAGTTCGCCGGGTACAAGCTCATCAGATCCTGTGGGTGCCGGCAGGGGTTCTGCGGCGCGTGCGCCACGGTCTTCCGTAGAGAGGGTCAATACAAGCTGGAATCGGCCCTCGCGTGCCAGACGAGAGTGGAGGATGGAATGTGCCTGGTGCAGATTCCCTTCTCCCCCGCCGAGGCCGCTTACTACGACATCGCGGCAGAGAGCTACGACTACACGGTCTTCAGCAAGCACTACCCCGAGGTGGCGCGCTGTGTCTCCTGCAACACGTGCACGAAGGCGTGCCCGCAGGATCTCGAGGTGATGGACTACGTCCAGTCGGCCATCAAGGGCGACTTCGAGAGCCTCACCGAGCAGTCGTTCGACTGCATCCAGTGCGGGCTCTGCGCGCTGCGCTGCCCGGCCGAGATAGTCCAGTACAACGTGGGGCACCTCGGCAGAAGGATGTTCGGCCGCTACGGCAGCCCCGAGCCCGAGCACCTCAAGACGCGGCTCGAAGAGATGGAGCGGGGCGAGTTCTCGAGCGTGCTCGACACTCTGGTCGGCGCATCCACGAAGAAGCTCAAGGAACTCTACGCAGCCAGGGTGAGAGAATCCGACGAATAGGGAGGCGAGATGTCTGAGGTCAAGTACATCGGCGGCTACCCGGAGCACATGCGGAAGTCGATCGAGATAGTCAATCGCTCGCGAGCGAGAAGGAAGGACGCCGTCCCCGCCGCGATGTCCGCGGAGCAGCGCGAGGAAACGCTGCAGGTCCACCCGGACTACGCCCCCGGGGGCAAGAGAGAGCTCAAGGTCGGGCCGAACAAGGGCGACCCCGTGCCGGTTCCGGTGGCCGACCTGCTCGAGTCCTACCCGCTCATCGACGAAACCGAGGTAGATTTGAGCGTGGCCGACCACGAGGTGGACGTGATGATCATCGGTGGGGGCCTCGCCGGGACCGCCGCCGCGCTTCTGGCACAGGACCATGGTGTGGAGCGCGAGCAGATTCTGCTCGTCAATAAACTGAGGCACGGTGACTGCAACTCCATCATGGCCGAGGGTGGAACTCAGGCGGCGGACCGTCCGATAGACCCGCCGGACAGGCACTTCCTTGACACGATCGGCGGCGGTCACTACGCGAACAAGCCCGAGGTCGTCAGGGCCCTGGTCGAGGACGCGCCCTTGATCATGCACTGGCTCGAAGAGCTCGGAGTCGTCTTCGACAAGCGTGACAATGGGGACTACGTCGAGAACTGGGGCGGCGGCACCTCCGCGCGAAGGATGCACTCGTGCCGCGACTACACGGGCCTCGAGGAGTTCAGGGTACTGAGAGACGAGTTCAGGACCAGGCGCATTCCCTCTATAGAACACTCACCGGCGATCGAGCTCACGACGGATGAGAGCGGCCGCGCGACCGGCGCCGTGCTCTACAACCTTGAGACCGGGGCGTACCAGGTGGTGAGTGCGAAGGCCACCGTCCTCGCGACCGGCGGCTTCGGGCGCCTGCACATCAGGGGTTTCCCCACGACGAACCACTATGGGGCGACGGCCGACGGCCTGGTCCTCGCCTACCGGGCGGGCGCGAGACTTCGCGATGTCGACACGGTGCAGTATCACCCAACCGGAGCGGCCTACCCGGTGCAGATCGTCGGCTTCCTTCTCACCGAGAAGCTGCGGAGCGCGGGCGCGCAGCCGATCAACAAGGACGGCGAGGCCTTCGTCTTCCCGCTCGAACCCAGGGACGTAGAGGCCTCGGCGATCATCCGAGAGTGCTACGTGAGAGAGAACGGTATCACCACGCCGTCCGGGCTGCGCGGCGTCTGGCTGGACACGCCGCTGATCGATGCCATTCACGGCGAGGGCTACATAGACCGCGCGTTCCCGGCAATGAAGCGAATGTACGCCCGATTCGACATAGACATAACGGTGGACCCCGTCCTCATCTTCCCGACTCTGCACTATCAGAACGGTGGAGTTGAGACCGACCCCAATGGCGCCACCAACATCGAGGGGCTCTGGGTGGCGGGAGAGGTGTCGGGCGGCGTCCACGGCAAGAACAGACTGATGGGCAACTCGACGCTGGGCACGATGGTGTTCGGCCGGCGCGCCGGAGCGGCCGCGGCCGCCTACGTCGAGTCCACCGACGCGGGGGAACGCACGTTCCGCCACGTCAAGCAGTTCGTCGAGTTGCTGAAGGGCGCGGGCGTCGACTCCAGTCGCCGGGCACCGATGTTGCTCCCGGAGTACAGAGGCAAGGCCTCGTTGGCGAGAATGATCGACGTGTGGTAGTCCCTGGGTGGCCTGGCGGCGTCATGCGCCGTTGGCCGACATCTGTCGTACGTGCGAGAAGGGCGGCTTCGGCCGCCCTTTCTCCTGTACCGTGGGGCGCTCCCGGTGGGGGCGCTTCCCGTAGGAGCGGCGCCATCTCGCCTGGGACTTGATTTCCAGTCAGCCTCGTGCTAGAGCAGGTGAGGTTCTGCGTTCGGAGGGAGTTCTGATGCTCTCCGTTGTGCTCCGTGCGTCCCGAGAAGGACGGTCCTGTCTCCAAGAGGAGGAACGATGATGCTCCGACCTGCGATCGCTGTGATTCTGCTCTGTTCCGTCCTTGCTTCAAGCACACCAGCGGCGATATTCGTCGTCGACAACGGAGGGGGAGGCGACTTCCTGACGATACAGGAAGGCTTGACCGCAGCCGCCGAAGGCGACGAGGTGCTCGTCATGGCCGGTACCTACACGGGCGCCGGGAACCGAAACCTCGACTTCGGCACGAAGAACATCGTGCTCAGGAGCGATGCCGGGGCCGAGCTCACGACTATCGACCTCGAGAACGAACTGGGGTACCGCGCGTTCCAGTTCGTCTCGAGCGGACAGGACACCAGCTGCGTCATTGACGGATTCACCGTCACCAACTGTCTGACGGACGAGGCCCACGGTGGGTCGGGTGCGGCTGTCTACATGACATTCGCGAGCCCCAAGTTCATCAACATGATCTTCTTGAACTGCGACTCAACTGACGTGCCGGGCGGGGCGATCTACATGCTCTCCACGGGCTCGCCGGTGTTCCGCCACGTCCGCTTCGAAAACTGCCACGCCGCCAGCAACTTCGGGGGTGGCGCAATCCGCTGCGAATCCGGTTACGCGCCCCTGTTCTACGATGTCACCTTCGAGAACAACTCGGTGGACGCCCTCGGAAGGGGTGGTGCTATAACCATGACCTACGTGACCGAGGCGTCCTTCAGGCGCGTGATCTTCACCGGCAATACCGCCACGAACGGGGCGGGCGCTCTCGACCTGCAGAACTCGCCGGCCACGCTGACGCATGTGACGTTCGTGCGGAATCACGGCGGTGTCGGCGGCGCCATTTTCTGCTACAACTGCAACCCCTTCATCGTAGGATCGACCTTCTTCGCCAACTCCGCGACCACGAACGGCGGTGCGCTCTACTGCCAGTACTCATGGCCAGTGATCCGCCAATGCGTCTTCTCCCACACTGGATGGAGCGCGCGGGACGGAGCGGAGCAGCCGGCCGCCGGCCGCGGCGATGCCTTCTACTGCGACGCGGGGAGCGGCATCGACCTCCTGCAGGTCTGCTCCTTCGGCAACGAGGGCGGCGACGGCCTCTGCGGCAACGAGCCCGGCGGCGGCCACGTCATAAGCGAGCATCCCCGCTACTGCGACATGCTCACGGATGATCTGACGCTCTCCAGCGACTCCCCCTGCCTCCCCGCCGGCAACCCCTGGGGCGCCACGCTCGGCGCGTGGGGCGAGGGCTGCTCCAACCCGGCCGTGGAGGCGACGAGTTGGGGTCGCATCAAGGCTCTGCACAGGTAGAGATGGGAGCCGGGCAGATGGCTCCCCCTCGCTCGATACATCCGTTGACCAGCGCCCCCGTCGAGCCGGCGGGGGCGTCACGCGTGCAACTTGACTCCTGGCTCGTTTCATGCTAAAGTAAGAGTGTGCTTACTTTGTGAGAGGAATCATGCTTTCTGCGCGCAGTGCCGACTATCTTGAGACCGTCTATCTTCTCTCTCTGAGGAACGACACCGTGGGTGTGTCGCAAGTGGCAGCAGAGCGGGATGTTACGGTTCCTACGGCGCGGTCGGCTATCGCCAGGCTCAGGAAGGACGGCTATGTCAGGCAGGAACGCTACGGCAAGATACTACTGACCGAGCTCGGTCAGAGTCGTGCAGAATCCGTCTACAGGACGCACAGTGTGATCTTCCGGTTTCTTCATGACGTTCTCGGCGTCGACGCTGAAACGGCCGACACCGAGGCGTGCAAGATGGAGCACGGACTGTCCGAGAAGACGCGCGCGCGGCTCGTTGAATTTCTGGACGAGCAGTGCGCACCGGAGGAGGCGCGCGAAACCGAAGGAGCAGCGCCGGCAACCGGGCAATGACGTAGACAAGGGGCCGATGTTGTGACCCAGGAGAAGGTGAGCGATGGATAAGGTCTTACTGGGAGTGATACTCGTCGTCGCGGTCTCGGTCCTCGTCAGGATTCTATGGAGGTCCATCGCACGCGCGAACGATCCGTCGAAGCCGCCCTCGTGCGCCGGGTGCCCTTTCGACAGTAAGTGTGAGATGCAGAACAGACCTCATCCCGACGAGTGGGGGAGCACCGCCGATGACAGCTGAGCCGAGGGTGTCACTCGCAACTCTGAGTCCCGGCCAAGCCGCGATGGTGGTCGACGTCGAGGGCGAAGGCGCGTTTCGAAGGAGACTCCTGGACATGGGCTTCATCAGGGGATCCCTGGTCCGGGTCATCAAGCACGCGCCGCTCCGCGACCCCGTGGAGTACTGCATCGGCGGAACACACGTGACACTGAGATTACAGGAAGCCAAGCAGATCATCGTTGAGCAGGTCACCCCCCCACCCTACTGCCGTACGCATGATGACAGAGGACGTGGCAGGCGTCTCGGCAGGAGGCTCGGGCGTGGAGGAGCATGGCGGAGAAGAAATCGCTGACGATTGCCCTTGCGGGCAACCCGAACTCAGGGAAGACATCCGTATTCAACAGCATAACCGGCGCCCGGCAGCGGGTTGGGAACTGGCCGGGTGTCACTGTTGAGAAGAAGGTCGGGTCGATCTCCCACCGCGGCTACGAGATCGAGATTGTCGACCTCCCCGGCACGTACAGCCTGACCGCGTATTCCGTTGAAGAGCGCGTCGTCCGCAGCTACATCGTCGACTCCAGGCCCGATGTCGTCATCCATGTGGTCGACGCCGGCAACCTCGCGCGGAACCTCTATCTGACAGTTCAGCTGATGGAGCTCGACGTCGACCTCGTGGTCAACTTCAACATGTGGGACGAGTTCCTCGACTCGGGGGCGGAACTCGACCTCGAGAAGATACATCGGCTCCTGGGCGCACCGGTCGTCCCGACCGTCGGGCACAGAGGCGAAGGTATCGAGGCCCTCCTCGATGCGGCCATAGACCTGGTGGAGGACAGGGAAGAACACCACCGCCACGTCCCCATCTCCTACGGTCCCCGCGTCGATGACGTTCTCGTAGAGCTCGTGAAGCAGCTCGAGGACGCCGGCGTTACCACGCACGGCTACCCGCTCCGATGGGTGGCCATCAAGATGCTCGAGGGCGATCGAGAGATCCTTCAGGTAATCACGTCCGATAAGGGTGTGTCTGATGACTCGTCGTCCCGACTGCGTGAAGCCGTCACGCGCGCCACCAGACACATCAGTGTCGCGACCGGCGCGGACACCGAGACGGTGATCTCAGAGGGCAGGAGCGGTTACATAGAGGGGGCGCTCAGGGAGTCGCTGACACCCCCCCAGACAGACCGCATGGAGCTGTCGCGGCGTATCGACAACGTTCTCACGAACCGGTTCCTCGGCTACCCCATCTTCCTGGCACTCATATGGGTTCTCTTCCAGCTGACGTTCCAGGTGGGCGCCTACCCCCAAGGCTGGTTGGAGTCGGGGGTCGTGTGGCTTGGGGGGACGCTGGACACCGCGCTCCCCGAGTCTCTCGTCTCGGATCTGCTCGTGAACGGTGTGGTCGGCGGAGTGGGGTCGGTCATTGTCTTCCTTCCAAGCATCATGATCCTCTTCTTGGGAATAGCATTCCTCGAGGACTCCGGCTACATGGCCAGGGCCGCCTTCCTCATGGACAGAATGATGCACGCGCTGGGACTGCACGGGAAATCGTTCATCCCAATGCTCATGGGCTTCGGGTGCACCGTCCCCGCCATCATGGCGACTCGCACGCTCGAGTCGCGGCGCGACCGAATCATGACCACGCTGCTGGTCCCCTTGATGTCGTGCAGCGCGCGACTTCCGGTCTACGTGCTCGTGGCGGGGGCCTTCTTCGCCGAGCGGGCCGGCACCGTGGTCTTCCTGATATACGTGATCGGCATTGTGACCGCGATGCTCGTGGGCCGGCTCTTCGCAAAGACCCTATTCAGGAGCACTCCCGCGCCGTTCGTCATGGAGCTGCCCCCCTACCGGCTCCCGACAACGAAGGGCGTGCTCATCCACATGTGGGAGCGCGGCAAGATCTATCTACAGAAGATGGGCGGCGTCATTCTCGTCGCCTCGATCATCCTCTGGTTCCTGGGTGCGTTCCCAAGAGACGCCTCCACCATCGAGACCTACGAACAGGACATCGCGGCACTGCGCTCGTCCGGCTTCGTGGAGGCAGCAGCCGCGGCAGACGCGCTCGAGTCAGAGTTCGCGGCCAGACTCACTGAGGATTCCTACATCGGCAAGGCCGGCAAGTTCATCTACCCGGCGGTGAGGCCGCTCGGCTTCTCCTGGGAGATGGGCGTCAGCCTGATAACCGGGTTCGTCGCCAAGGAGGTGGTCGTCTCCACGCTGGGCGTCCTCTACCACACGGAGGCGACAGCCACAAACGGCGAGCACTCCCTGACCGCGGCCCTCAAGGATCCCGCTGATGGCGTCACGTCTCTTGGCGGGTTCGCGTTCATGCTCTTCGTTCTGCTCTACACACCGTGTATAGTCGCGGTGATAGCGACCAAGCGGGAGATAGGCGCGAAGTGGATGGCGTTCTCCATCGGATACCAGTTCCTGCTGGCCTGGGTCGTCAGCTTCGGTGTCTATCAGATCGGGCGACTGGTGGGGCTGTAGCCTGAGCGTCAGCCCCCGTCGAGACACATCCGATGAAGGGGGCTTCGCACATGGGATCGCATCACAGAGACAGGCGCTTCCGCGCCGCAGCGCCTCGCGCGTCCGCCGCGCTCTCTATTGTCGCACTGCTGATTACCGCGATGCCCCTCTCCGTCGCCTCTCCGTCCGCGCCGCTCCCGGCTGCTCCCAAAACAAGAGCGTCCGTTGTGATCGACACGGTGCACGGGCATGTCATCGAGGACTCCTACCGATGGCTCGAGGACTTCGAGTCCGAGGAAGCGCAGGCGTGGATCGCGGTGCAGCAGGAATACCTGCGCCGGGTCCTGGACGCCAACCCGGACCGTGACGCGCTGCGCGCGAGGCTGGATGAGCTGTTTCAAATCCCGAGCCTCGGCGGGATGGCAAAGCAGGGCGAGCGAGTCTTCTTCATGCGCCGCGACCCTGAAAACGAGCAGTCCGTGCTCTACTTCACGGACGGGCTCGACGGGGAGCCGAAGCTCCTGCTCGACCCGGACACCCTCGGGGAAGAGACCCGCGTGGGTCTGGACTGGTGGTTCCCGTCGGTGGACGGGCGGATGCTGGCCTACGGTCTCTCTGAGGAGGGAAGCGAGTCCAGTGTACTTCACGTGATGGATGTCGACACGGGCGAACTCCTCCCCGACCGGATACCGAACACGAGGGCCGCAAGCCTCGCCTGGGAAAGAGAAGCTGGGGGCTTCTACTACACTCGCTTTCCCGGTCCCGGCGAAGTGCCCGATGCCGAGGTTTTCTTTCACCGCAAGATCTACTACCACGAGCTCGGAACAGACCCCGCTGCCGACCCACTTGTCTTCGGCGAGGAGCTCGACATGTACGCGTGGCCCGGGGTGTCGCTGTCCACGAACGGACGGTACTTGCTCATCTACGTCTTCCACGGCTACACACAGAACGATCTCTACGTGAAAGACCTTGGCGGGGACGGCGAGTTCGTGCCGATCGCGGAAGGTCTGGACGCGCGATTCGGGGGCTTCGCCATCAACGACGGTTTCTACCTTACCACGACGCTGGACGCGCCGAACTCGCGCATACTCCGGGTCGATCTGAACGACCCGGGTATCGAGAACTGGGAGGAGCTGGTACCAGAGAGCGAGCACGCGATACAGGGCCACCTGTGGGCGGGAGACCACC
Source organism: Candidatus Eiseniibacteriota bacterium (assembly GCA_030613615.1). Lineage (GTDB taxonomy): Bacteria > Joyebacterota > Joyebacteria > Joyebacterales > Joyebacteraceae > JALGZG01. Next base: position 7,664 of record JAUWLR010000008.1, on the reverse strand, counting down.
TCGTAGTCCAGTACCTTGAGGACGCCAGATTGGCAGTGAAGGTGTTCACGGCAGAAGGCGACTATCTTCACGACGTCCCGCTGCCGGACGTCAGTTCGGTATTCGACTGGACTTGCGACTGGCGTAGCCCGGACATCCTGGTGGGTGTGAGCTCCTACCTCATACCGCCTACGACCTATCGGTACGACATCCCCACCCGGAACCTGTCGCCCTTCATGACAGTCGACGCGCCCATCGACACGGAGCCCTACATCGCCAAGCAGGTTTGGTTCACGTCCAGGGACGGCACGAGCGTCCCGATGTTCCTGGTCCACCGCAAGGACATCGAGCTCGACGGCAGCAACCCCACTCTTCTCACGGGCTACGGAGGGTTCAAATCCTCGACGACCCCGGGCTTCGCGCGCAACCGATTCCTCTGGATGGACCACGGCGGAGTCTACGCTGCGCCGAATCTCAGGGGCGGTGGTGAGTACGGCGACTCGTGGCACAGGGACGGCATGCTCGGCAACAAACAGAACTCCTTTGATGACTTCATCGCCGCCGCCGAGTGGCTCATCGACAGCGGCTACACGAGCCCCGAGAAGCTGGCAGTATGGGGAGGGAGCAACGGCGGGCTTCTGATCGGCGCGTTCGTCACGCAGCGGCCCGACCTCGCCCGCGCCGCCATATGCGACGTGCCGCTTCTGGACATGGTGCGCTTCCACCAGTTCTACGCGGCTACCATGTGGACGACCGAGTACGGCCACCCGGACGACCCGGAGCAGTTCGAGTGGCTCTACGCGTATTCGCCCTATCATCACACTGAACCCGGCGTTGAGTACCCCGCGCTCTACATAACGACCGCGGAGTCGGACACGCGCGTCCACCCCTCGCACGCAATGAAGATGACAGCGAGGCTTCAGACCGACACAGGGTCAGACCGGCCGATCCTCATGCGGTTCGAGCGCGCCGCGGGGCACGGTGCGGGGACGCCGATGAGCATGGTCCTCGACCAGTACACCGACTACTACTCGTTCCTGTTCGCGCAGCTGGGAATCCGATTCTAGACGGATCGGCCGCCCACTTGCACCGCACCCGCGGTATTCGTCGTAGCCGACCCGCACCTGTCGGCGGCCTGCTCGAGATCCACCGATGGGAGTCCGGAGAAAAACGGATGATCCGATATCTGAACACGGCGGACGGGATCCGGCCGGATCAGCTCGAGGGCTTCTTCGAGGGGTGGCCGTCACCGCCGACGCCCGAGACGCACGTCGCGATAATGTCAGGAAGCTACCGGGTTGTTCTCGCTCTCGACGAGGACAGTGACGCCGTGGTAGGCTTCATCACCGCCGTGTCGGACGGTGTACTCGCCGCCTACATCCCGCTCCTTGAGATCCTCCCTTCGTATCGTCGGCACGGTATCGGACGCGAGCTCGTCACGCGCATGCAGCAGGAACTCGGCGAACTCTACATGGTCGACCTGGTCTGCGACAAGGCCATGGAGCCATTCTACGCATCTCTGGGCATGAAGCCCGCACACGCCATGACGGTGCGGCGATACGACAAGCAGTCCGGAACCACACCGAAGAGCAGGTAGTATCACGGTGTGTCCGCAGGTGATGTAGACCACGGCCTGCACGCGCTGCGGGCGCTTGGCTACGCGGGTTGATGCTGGCGCGCGAGTGGGTGCCGGCGGGCGCCACAGTGCTGAGGAGCTGGAGGATGGAACAGGCGCTGCAGCGCCAGACTCTAATGAAGGAGGAAGAAGATGGGAAATCCGCTCTGCCATTTCGAGCTGATGGTCAGTGATGTGAAGAAGGCGCAGGAGTTCTACGGCAAGATCTTCGACTGGGAGTTCAAGACCCACGAGGGCATGCCGGAATACACGATCATTGACACGGGCACTGATCCGGGCGGCGGCCTCATGAAGAAGCCCGCCGAGGCCCCGCAGTTCGCACTGACCCAGTACTTCGAGGTGGACAGCATCGAGGCGACGCTGGGCAAGGTCGAGGCAGCGGGCGGCAAGCCCGGCATCCCGAAGATGGAGATCCCGAAGATCGGTTGGTGGGCGATGTTCTTCGACCCCGACGGAATCCCGGTCATGATCTTCCAGCCGAAATAGCCCGCGGCCCGCGGTGCCACGAAGCAAGAGAAGCGGCCCTCGCTTTGAGCGGGGGCCGTTTCTTGTGTGTTGCCGTCGAGTGTCACTGCCGTTGTGGCCGGCCGCCCTTATCGCGCGGCAAGTGGAGAACGCTGCGCTCGCCAGGACGGGCTATCGATAGAGCGACTTGATGCTCCCCCAGGTCCTGTGCTGAACGGGAACGCCCTCGCAATAGTACGCGATCGTGTGTGTCTCGTCCACGAACGGCTCGAAGATGAAGGCGCTGTCGGGAACGTTCTCGTGGATGTCGAACAGGGGAACAAAGGTAGTGCAGGCGATGCTGCCCCAGTAGTTGTAGGTCGCGTCCAGCAGGAGGTCGACGTTGTACGCCGCGGCCTTCAGGTTGATGGGCGCGCCGTAGATGTCGTTCGCATGCTCGGGCGCTCCTCCGATGGTCACATGACAGTCGGACCCAGTCGACACCTCCGCCAGATAGATCTCGATGTTCGTCTCGACGTTGTCCACTATTCGGTTGGACTGCAGGTCCACTGAGAGGAGCGAGCCGACATTCCAGGACGGGTTCTGAATCCTCACCCCCCTCGTGCTCCCGGAGATCTCATTGCCGACGAGGCTCACGCTGCCAAAGCCGTACACGCTCACCCCGGCGAACTGACTTCCGTGCACGCTGTTCCCGGATACCAAGGCGTGAGACCCTGACCATGAGCGAACGAATATCCCCGTCTCGTTCGCCTCGACGGTGTTGTCAGCGATCACGATCGCCGTGTCTCTGGCCTCCGACCGCTCCGAGCCACGACCCGCGTACCACCACGAGTCTGTTGTGATGCCCGTGCCGTACCCCAAACACACATTCCCGCGCACCTCGCCGGAGTACGCTGTGATTGCGGCGTCCGATCTACCGCCACGCCATCCGCTGATGACAGTGAATCCCTCGATGACGACCGGGTCTCCATACTCAACCAGAATTCCGAGTTGAGCCCCATCTCCCCCGTCGATCACTGTCACTTCAGGCCCGTCCAAACTCACGAGCGTGATGTTCTTCGCAATGCAGACGTTGACGGGCGTTCCGTATCCCCCGCAGTCGTGGACATCCGCATACGTACCCGGATAGACGAGCACGGTATCGCCGCTCCAAGCCGCCGCGTCGACACCCTCCTGGATGGTGAGATAGTCCCCGCCACCGCTACCGTCGACGATGATGACGTCGGCGGCGGCCGGTGCTGGCAAGACTGCGAGCAGGGAGACAGCTGAAAGCAGAAGCAATGTTCTCATAGGAACCTCCTCAAGGATGGACGTGAGGCGGGGCGGGTACTCACATGAGGTTTCACTTGTTCATTTTACCGCATCTGATAAGCTTTGTCAATGAACAGATACACACAACTCTGGACACTACCACAGAGGCGCGCCACGAAGGACGCGTGACACCGGGAGCTGTGCGGTGACGACAACACGGCGCCATGACATCCTGTGGGGTCTGCCGGTAGCACTGGCTCTGACTCTGGCGTTCTGGGTCCTCGGTGCAGGCGGAGCTGCTCGAGTGGCCTGGCTTCAGCTGCTCGGCGCGGCAGTGATCCCGCTGCTCGTCTTCCGACGCCTAGTGCCGGCTTCTCAGAAGACCTCGACCCGAACCATCCTCCTGCTTTCGCTCGCTTTCGTGGCGCTCGCGGCCCTGTCGCTCGTGACCTCGACGAACTGGGGAATCACAGCAGGCGCCGTCGCGACACTCGCGGCCAGCGTGGCCCTCATGCACGCTGCGAGCCTCGTCCCCCGACGAGCCGCGGCGATGCTGGTCGCTGCCCAGGTTGTGTTCGTAGCGCCGATCGCCGTGTCCGCGATCCTCGAGCCCCTTGGCGGAGGATGGCTGGCACCGCATGACTATTACCCGGGCAGGGCGATGGCCAACATGGGCGGGCCGGGGCCTTTGGGCGCTCTGCTGGCGGCGGTAACACCCGTGGCTGCCGCGTTCTTCCTGGCCTCGTCGAAGCGAACTCTGTCGATTCTCTCCGGGGTTGCCATTGCGCTCATGATCGCCGCGCTCACGGCAACCTTTTCGCGTGCGGCACTGCTGGCGACCGTTGTGGGATTCCTCACGCTCGTTGCGGTCCTTGTGCGCGCGAGCGGGTTCAACACAAGCGGCGAACACGGGCTCCGATTCCGCCGCCGCGTACTACGGCGGGCGCTGGTCGTGGTGGCGATGGCCGTGCTGATAGTCCCCGTGTACAACGCCATTGTCCGTGGACACGCCCCGCCTGACTTCGCCATTGGAGTGAGACCGGGAACCCAGACCTTCGAGTTCGCTCGACAGATCGAGGGAACCGAGCTGACGAACGTGGAGGTCAGAGTTCTCTGCTGGGGGACCGCTCTCAGGACAATCTCCCGAAGCCCCCTGACCGGCGTGGGTGCCGGGTGCTTCGGCGTAGCCTCGGAGGGGCTGATTCAGGACGGCCTGAAGCGGGTCGCCGCCGCCCGCGGATTCGTGTACGAATTCGCCTACAACGACTACCTGCAGATGGGTGCGGAGCTGGGCATTCCCGCGCTGGCTGTGTTCATCTCTCTTCTTGCCGTGATCCTCCTGTCTGCAAGGTCCGCCTGTCGCAGACAGGCAGGGGAGCTTCTGCGCGAGCCTCTTCGTATTGCGGCGGGCGTGGGCGTGGTGGGCGCGCTGTCCGCACTGCTCGCCCAGGCGTTTGTGGACTTCCCCCTTCACCTGCCGTCGCACCAGACCCTCCTCTGGGGCAACCTGGGCCTCCTGACGGCCCTGGCGAATCCCCGCGTCGCGAGCGCCACTGAGCCTGTCGTCACGCGGACACCACTTCGGAGGCTCGCTGCCGCGCTTGCCGTACTCGTGGCGGCGGCGATGGCGACGGTGGGGATCCGCGGCATCCTCGCGGAACGCAGTGCGGTGGAGGCGGTCCGGCTTCACGAACTCGAGGACTGGGAAGAGGCGCTCGAACTCGCCAGCCGGTCCACCGTACTTGCTCCGCACGAGCACGCCTACTGGGTGCTTCTGGCCGAGATGGCGAACAAGGCTGCACTGGCCGGAGTTGACCTTGGACGCACACTCCCAATGACGTTCGATGCCTACAGGCAGGCGGGGCGAACGTATCCCGATCACGCTCCGACGTACGGCCGCGCGGGTGCGCTCTATCTCTCGCATGCGGACGCGATGCCGGGGGCAGTGGACAGCGCAGAGGTCTATCTGAGAAGGGCGATAGCCCTGAATCCCTACTACGCGGACCCGCACACTAATCTCGGGACAGGCCTGATGCTCGTCGGCGACTACGAAGCTGCACGCACGGAGCTGCTGCGCGCCGGCGAGCTGGACACCGCATCGGCCACCCCACTGTTCAACCTGGGCAACCTGGAATCCACTCTCGGGAATGTGAGCGCGGCCGTGATGGACTACAGGACCGCCCTGGAGCGTGAGCCCTCCCACGTGGGCGCCCTCATCAATCTCAGTATTCTCCTGATTGCCGACGGTCAGCTCTCGGAGGCGGAAGAGCATCTCCGAGCGGCCCTTCACGTGGACCCGGGGTTGGGGCAGGCGAAGGCCCTCCTTTCGACTATCGAGGAAGCCAGACGGTAGCGCGCGGCACCGCCGGTCTCGTGGGGAACGCGGCGGAGCCGGCCCACGTGGCGACAGTCGCGATGGACGAGTCCGGGCGATCTGACGCGGGCAGTTGCTGCTGGAACCCGAGGGTGCCGCGCGGTATTATTGTCGGCGACCACATCTGCGCCGCAGAGGAAGCCGCGACGCGAGCATGCGCGAGGGGCTCGGTTTGTCCCAGAGCAGCCGCGCAGCGCTACCGCGCGCTGGAGGCCAAAGATGAGAATCGCCATCGCCCAGCTAAACCCGACCGTGGGTGATTTCGACGGCAACCTGACTGGTGCAAAGGACGCGGTTGAGCTGGTTCGAGACCGGAAGCCCGAGCTCATCGTCTTCTCGGAGATGTTCCTGCCCGGCTACCCTCCACAAGATCTTCTCGAGAAGAAGTGGTTCGTCGAGAGGGCGCTGGCCGCTCTCGAGAAACTCCGCAAGTTCTCGGAGAGCGTCCCCGATATCGGCATCCTCGTGGGCACGATCTTGCCCAGCGGAGTCAACGCTGGTAAGGGGCTCTATAACTCGGCAGTCCTGTTGAAGGCCGGGGAAACGCTCACCACCGTACACAAAGCGCTGCTGCCAACCTACGACGTCTTCGACGAGGCCCGCTACTTCGACCCCGCGAGCGACACGAGCGTGATTCGATTCGGCAATGAGGTTCTGGGCGTCTCCATCTGCGAGGACGCCTGGAACGATCCCGCGCTCTGGAACGGGCCGGCATACGACTTCGACCCGATAGAGAAGCAGGTCGCGGCGGGCGCTACGGTGTTGATCAACCTGTCCGCCTCCCCCTTCGGTATCGGGAAGGACGAGATCCGCTACGGGCTTTTCTCCGGGCACGCACGGAAGCACGGCGTGCCGGTCATCCTCGTCAACCAGGTGGGCGGCAATGACGAGCTCGTCTTTGACGGCAACAGCATGTGCGTGTCGCGCGAAGGACAGCTTCTGGCGCGCATGCCGGCGTTCGAGGAAGCCGTCGACGTGGTAGATACGGCTGTGCGAGAGGGAACACTGTTCGTGCCCGGCGACGCCGTTGCCTCCGTCTACGAGGCGCTGGTCCTGGGACTCAGAGACTACGTGAGCAAATGCGGCTTCGAGAGCGTGACCCTGGGATTGTCGGGAGGGATCGATTCCGCGGTGGTCTGCGCGGTGGCCGCGGACGCGCTCGGGTCCGAGAACGTCGTTGGCGTGACGATGCCGTCCACCTATTCCTCCCCCGGGAGCGTCGACGACTCCGTGGCGCTTGCAGCAAACCTCGGTATCCGTATCGAGACCGTGCCCATAGCGCAGATCCACGACTCCTACCTGGACACCCTGGGCCGGCTTTTCCCGTGCAGCGAAGTCGACGTGACCATCGAGAACATCCAGGCGCGCATCAGGGGCAATATCCTCATGGCGCTCTCGAATCGCGAGGGGCACCTGGTCCTGTCGACCGGGAACAAGAGCGAACTCGCCGTCGGTTACTGCACGCTCTACGGGGACATGACCGGAGGTCTCGCGGTCATATCAGACGTCCCGAAGACAATGGTCTACAAGCTGGCACGACACGTGAACCGTGACCGCGAGCTCATACCGAACACGACCATCGAGAAGCCGCCGTCGGCGGAGCTCAGGCCCGGACAGAAGGACCAGGACACGTTACCTTCCTACGAGACTCTGGACCGGATACTGGCGATGTACGTCGATGAGGACATGTCGCAGGCGGATATCGTGGCGGAGGGGATCGACGCAGAGACCGTCCGATGGACCATCGACGCGGTCAACGGAAACGAATACAAACGCCGACAGGCCGCGCCGGGTCTGAAGGTAACGAGCAAGGCGTTCGGCACGGGCAGGCGCATGCCCATGGCCGCGCGTTACGAACCGTAGTCGCACATGTCAGGTGCAACGCGAGCCCGGGGGTGCCACCCCGCCGCGAGTTTAGGCGCGAAGCGCCGCGTGTCTGAGCGGCGGGGTAAGGGTCCC
>JAUWLR010000003.1 GCA_030613615.1 Candidatus Eiseniibacteriota bacterium | reverse complement strand
CGGTTCGACGAGAAGGGCAGGCTCCTCAATCCGAACTTCACCGACTACAAGATACCGACCTCACTCGACGTCCCGGACGAGATGATCCCCATCATCATCGAGGTGCCGCAGCCCGACGGGCCGTTCGGGGCGCGCGGAGTGGGGGAGCACACGATGATCCCGGCGGCGCCGATGATCGCGAACGCCGTCGAGGACGCGCTCGGGGTCCGCATCAAGTCGATGCCGGTCACAGCGGAGAAGGTCGCGCTGGCGGTGATGCAGAAGGAGAAGACGTTGTAGCGCGTGGCCGACGGCAGTCACGCCGCCGGATCACCGAAGTCGAGCTTCCCGAACGCAAACACGCCCCCGGGTCAACTGACTCGGGGTCGCGTGGATTCCTGGCTCGCGGGGCACTACTTCAGCAGCAGCATCTTCCGCTCAAAAGTCCCCCGGTCCGTCTCGAGCCGGTAGAGGTAGACGCCGGTTCCCACCTCGATGCCCTCGTCCGTCCTGCCGTCCCACTCGACCCGGTGAGTCCCGGGCCCGCGAAGCTCATCGAGCAGCGTCGCCACCCGACGACCGCTCACGTCGTAGATGTTGAGCCTGCACAGGGACGGCTCCTGGAGCCCGAAGGCGATCTCGGTTCTGGGATTGAACGGGTTGGGGGAGTTCTGTCTCAGCACGGGCGCCCCGGCCGCGCCGTCCACACCCATCTGGCAGCCGAAGAGGTCCCAGACGGACAGCTCCGTCGGCGGTTCGGTGTAGGCCGGCTGCGAGTAGGTGTCCATCGACCAGAGCAGCAGTCCCTCCGACTCGACGTACTGGATGCACTGGATGTTCGAGCCGAACGTCCCCGCCGCGCCGGCCATCACCGACCAGCTTCGCCCGCACGTCATGTCGGTGCTCACCGTGAGCGAGTCGACGATGCCGGCGTAGCGGTAGCAGTAGACCGGCGGGTAGAGAGTGCGGAAGTGGTTCGTCGCCACGAGGTGGTCGCCGGGCACCGCGGTGTTATCGGACGCATCGCGTACGGCGACGCCCGCCTCGTTATTCGACTCGATGACGATGGGTCTCGACCCCAGTCCCTTGTCCTTCGTCACGTGGACGATGGTGTCTATGTTGCGCGCGCGGTCCGCGATGGCGGCGACCACGTCGTCCGGGGCGTGCTGCCCGCTGCCGTCGTAGTCCGCGCCCTCGATCCCGTTTCGCAGGGTCAGGAGGATCGGGTGGTACGGAGCGCCGCCCGTGCTGCTCTCGTTGTTGCCCATGTTGAGAGAGGCCGACACGCCGGACTCACTGATGGCGGAGAGCGCCCCGAAGAGGCCCGCGTAGCCGATCGAGATCCACGGCTGCTCGTCAGCCTCCGACGGGAAGTGGACGGTAAGGAGCGGATTGTCCGTGAGCGTGGGGTGCTTGCTCCAGTCGAGGAGCCTCGTCATGACGAGGTGCCCGTCGAGGAACGGATCGGCAATGGTGGTTCCGCCCCAGCTCGACATGCTGGAGCACGCGAAGGGCGCGGCCGAGGCCAACGTGCTCAGGTCGACGATGGCATTCGCGACGAGCATGTCGGTCGCGTCGATGTCCCTCATGAGAGTGCTGTTGTAGAGGCTCAAGCCTGCGTCGGACATGCCCTGAAGGACGGCGTCCACTTCCGCCTGGTACTTCGCGTCGACCGCGTAGTTGCTGGTGTAGTGGAGGCGCATGAAGTAGTACGTCAGCACTGACCCGCCACAGCAGTAGCCGACGATGTAGTCGTCGAACATCTCCTTGCCCTCGACGCCCTTGAGGTAGCCCTGGGCGTACCCGCGCTCGGCATGAGTTCCCCAGACCGTGAGTATCGGCTTGCCGTCGATGACCTGGACGTGGCCGTTCACCTGCGCCGCGGCGGTCAGCGTGCAGGCGAGGAGCAGCAGCACCGCGATGGTCGTTCTCATGGTGGGGTCCTCCGTGGATGGTGGGCAGTGTCGGACTCGCGTTATGAGTACATCTTGAGGATACCACAATCGGTGCGCCGCGCCAAGAAGCGCGCTCGTCAGGACGCAAGGGTTCGGGAGACGCACGGTGCAGCACTGTGTCGCGCGCCGCTGCACCCCGCCATGCGGGAGCTACCTGATGGGGAGATCAACCACGATTCGGCACCGGTGCTACTCCGCCGTCAGGTCCACGACTATTCCACTCGCATCGACCGCGATGGTGCCGGGGCCCTCGTGGGTGAGCTCGAACCCGTCGCCGGCTATCCGGAGTGCCGTGAAGTGCCGTACTTCGGCATCGCGCTCGTTCGGGACTGGAGTGGCGGAGGCCGGTGCGGCGATCGCATCTCCGTCCACGGTGACCGTCTCGACGTCCGGGGCGTAGAACACAACGGTCTTCCTGTATCCGTCGTAGTCGTTCACCTCAAGCAGACCTACACCATGGAGCTCGAAGAAGGTCCCGTCGCGCTCGAGCGTGTAGACGTCGTAGCGGTCGCAGAGCTCGTGCGCACCCCGGTCTACAACGAGCCTGGTGGCTGAGGTCGCGCGCGACCGATAGAGCCCGTTGGTGTCGAATGCGATCTCGATCCTGCTTCCCTGCTGTTGCTCGAACACCGCCAGCGCCTCACGGTACGCGGTGAGGTGACTCTCTATCGACCTTCCGGCCGCGGCCAGGAGTTCGGGGTAGCCGTGCCGCGCCTTGGCGGCCTCGATGAGCGCGGCGTGATCCTCTTGGCTCAGTCCCAGCCGCTCCCCGAGCAGGCGCGCGTAGGTGAAGTCCCGTGTGGACTGCTCCGCCTCCGGCTGCCAGTCGACGTCGAAGTAGTCGAGCAGGAATCCCTGAGCGCTCGCAACCGGGTAGATCCTGTTGCGCGGGAGGTCTTCCATCGGGATGGCGCCGTCCACCATCGAGTCGCGGAAGTCGTCGAGCAGGTATCCCGGCAGCGCCGCGTGCGCCAGGTCGTCCCTGAGGGGAGGGGCACCCGGCACCGACGACTCGTAGTCCAGTACCCTGGCGAAGTCGAGGCAGCGAAGCTCAACGTAGCGGGCCGTACCCTCTCTCGTCTCCTTGCCGCCCTCGTACGTCGCGATGAAGCCGTCTGCGCGCGCCCACCTGTGCGCTCGCACGGCGACGAACTGCGCCGTGGCCTCATTCGCAACGTGTGCGTCGTCCGCCCACGCGGCCTCGATAGCTTCTACCAGAAGAGCCATCTCGAGGTAGGCGAGAGCCGCGTTCTCCACGTCCTCGATCGGATACTCCTGCTCTCTCGCCCACTCGATGTCGCCGAAGACCTCGTCCTGATACTCGTGGAATGCCTCATGGACGACGTACCCGAACATCTTGAGCTCGAGGTCCTCGAAGGACTCCGACATCGACTCCGGGAAGCCGACGGCGACGGTCCGTACCCCGCCGGCGTCGTAGCCGAACGCGAGTTGCCCGACGAGATTCCCGACCTGGCCCTCCTTGTAGCACATGTCGGTACCGACATCTGGCCAGCTCGGCGGAGGCGGCCCGAACCCCTCGGCTTCGTTCCCGCAGTTCAGGATGAGCGCCCATCGCTCCGGGATGTATACGAGGAACGGTCGCTCGGACAGGTCGTATCCAGGCCAGATGTCGGCGGCGTGACTTGCGAAGAGCTGGATGACGCCCTCGCAGACCCTGAGGATGTCCAGTTCCATGTCGGTGGCTCCTTGCGTGGCGGCCGCCGCGGCGGCCATGGCGAACGCCGCAAGGACGACCGCCGCCAGCACCTGAGTTCTCAGTGCCATGTTCGTCACCTCCTGAAGGTAGAGGGTATCCCAGCAAGTGATAGGAGTCATCGCTCCACTCGGGCCGTGCTCCTGTCTGTTGGACACCGGGACTCAGCGCAGGGTGTGATGGCCCTTGGTCATTTATCCTTGCATCTTCCGACGACATCTGCGAGTCTGTCATTTGAGGTGGCTTGAACGAGGCCACCTGCCATTGCAATTCCGGTGAATCGACCGGAATCACCGTAACTCAGGAATGGACGTGCCCAAGCCGCCACGCAGCCTCTCTGTGGGGATCAGCGACCGCGTCATCACCGCGTGGTGCATGTACGACTGGGCGAACTCGCCATTCGCGACGACGCTCATGTCGGCGCTCTTCCCGCCGTTCTTCCGTTCGCTCGTGATAAACGCCGGACTTCCCGTCCGTGACGCGACCGCGTTCTGGGCCTACACCGCCGCCGCCGCGCTCCTGATAGGCGCGGTCATCTCGCCGCTCCTGGGAGCCGTCTCCGATTTCACCGGGGGGAAGAAGAGGTACCTCGGCATCTTCGCCGGGATCGGCATCGTGGCGACCGCGGCGTTCATCTTCATAGGCGACGACACGTGGTCGCTGGCATCGCTCCTGTACATGATCGCCGCCATCGGATTCTCCGGCTCCATAGTCTTCTACGAATCGCTGCTTCCGCACATCACGACGAAGGAGACCATCGACGCGGTCTCATCGCGCGGCTACGCCATCGGCTACCTGGGCGGAGGCACGCTGCTTGCCATCAACGTGCTCTGGGTCTCGCACCCCGAGTGGTTCGGAATGCCCGACATCGGCTTCGCGCTCAGGGCGTCCTTCCTGAGCGTGGCCATCTGGTGGGCGATCTTCTCCATCCCCTTCTTTGCGAGAGTCCCGGAGCCGCGCGCCAACGCGAAGAGGAGGAGCGGGCCCGATCGCGCCGTCCTGCTGGAGGGATTCTCGCGCCTGGCACGCACCTTCGGGGAGGTGCGGAAGTACAGGCAGCTCTCCGTGTTCCTCGTCGCCTTCTGGGTCTACAGCGACGGGATCGGCACCATCATCCGCATGGCGACCGCATACGGCGATGAGATAGGTATCGGCATCACCGATATGATGCTCGCGCTCGTCATCACCCAGTTCGTCGCCGTGCCGTTCACGTTTCTGTTCAGCCGGCACGCCGGCAGGTTTGGGGCGAAGCGCTCAATACTGCTGACGCTCGCCATCTATGCGGGCGTGAGCTTCTCGGCGTTCTTCATGAAGACCGCGCTCCACTTCTACGTCCTCGCGCTCGTCGTCGGCACCGTGCAGGGCGGCGCCGGCGCGCTGTCGCGCTCGCTCTACGGGTCGATGGTCCCCAAGAGCCGCTCGGCCGAGTTCTTCGGGTTCTTCAGCCTCTCCGCCAAGTTCGCCGGCATCGTCGGGCCGTTGGTCTTCGGGCTCGTGAGCCAGGTCACCGGCCAGAGCCGGTTCTCCATCCTCTCGGTCATCATCTTCTTCATCGCGGGCGCCATCGTCCTCACGCGTGTCGACGTCGATGAGGGCGTCCGGGTCGCGCGCGAGGCCGATCGGGACGAGGAGTCCGCTGAGATCGCGGCCATCAGTCCCCGGATACCGGCCTAGGCGGGGCTGCCTACTTGACGCGTTGCCCAGCGAGCCAGCTGCCTGCACACCGAATGAAACCTCCGGCTCATGCGTAGTGTCTGATGAGGCGACGAAGAGCGGGCGCACACACGGAACTTGCGGCAGTCCGGGCGCAGCCTTGGCCTCGAGAGTCGCACTACGCCGGCCGGGGCAGCCCGTTTCCCAGCTGAATGGAGGCTCACATGTCCGAGAAGACACGCATTGAGGAATTCGAGGTCACAGGCGAGAAGCTCATCGAGACCGTCAAGCAGATCGTCCGCGGGGGGAACATCAGGCGCGTGACCATCAAGAGTGAAAAGGGGGAGAGCCTCATAGAATTCCCCCTTACGCTGGGCGTTGCCGGCGCACTGATACTGCCACAGCTCGCGGCGGTCGGCGCCATCGCGGCCCTCGTCACCAAGTGTTCGATCGTCGTCGAGAAGATCGTCGAGGTGGATGAGTCATGATTCATTTCGGGGACGACGCCCAGTGGTCGTGAGGTGAGACAACCAGTGGTCGCGAGGCAGGAGCGACACCGCATGTCGGCGGTCGACGGGTCGGAAGAAAGAACTCGACACGCGGTTCAACCCGGCGGACGCGTCATCAGTCAGAGTCTATGATGCGCCGATAGTCGTGTCGGCACAAAAAGTGCTTGACGGGGCGAGGCGCAGGCCAGTAGCATACCAATCACACCGTTCGTGTCGTACAACCCATGAACCTTCGAGAGGAGATGCCGGGTGATTAACATCGAACGACCGATACGCTCGAGATCGCACCTCGAGGGCCCACCTTCGTAGCTAGCTCTTCTGTTTAGCCAAGGTGTAAGCATAGCGGCCCCTCAGAGATAGTGCGGGGCCTGCAACTCGTTGCTGCCGATCTCGAACAGAGTGTATCGGGTGACGGAGCATTCTGTTTGTCCGACACTCGGGCAGGCAGGACGGCGGGCAGGCCGGATCTAGCGAGCGCTAACGAGGAGCACACTATGGCTAAGAACATCACAGCACATGCGAGGTACCGTCTCGCCGCGGTGGCATTCGCCGCAGCCGGAGGGGCGTGTTGCCTGGGGGCGATGTTCGGCCATCACACGATGAGGCTGCTTGTTATCGGGATGATGAACCTGGCAGCGAGCATGTTGTTGATGAGCCTACGTCCCCCCAAGGGAGCCGTCGGGGAGGAGCCGCGCCAGACGCGCGCGAGCCGCTCCCGCGACAAGCAGACGGCCGAGCTGACCGTCCGGACGCTGAAGGTGGATTGGCGCGAGGCGAAGCTGGCCGACACGACACTTGAACTCATGAGCGATGTGGGCGCGCCGCGTCCACGCGAAAGGAAGAACAGAACATGGAGTATCTGATCAGCGCACAGGACGAGAGCGACAGGCGGTATCAAAACCTGCTCGACGTCTCGAACGCAGCGTGGCCGGACCCCGACAGGGCGGTCCTGGCCGTCAGAGGAAGAAGCAAAAGCATGAACGTGATACGCGTTCTCAATATCAAGATCAAGCTCGAGACCAAGCCTGCCCGCTAGGTCAACCGAAAGGAACCGACAACTTGGGAGTTGCTAACGATGATGATACGACCGTTCAACTACAGCGACGACGACTACCAGGCACTCGCGGACATCTCTAACGCCGTCTGGCCTGACAGGCCGAGCGTGCCGGAGGGCACGAAGGAGAACGACAAGAGGCGCGACCCGAGGTACTACCTTCAGCGCCTGGTCGTGGAGATTGACGGTGGCATAGTCGCCAGCGCCCTCTACGGCGAGTCCGAGTGGACTCACGTGCCCGGGAAGTTCTTCATCAGCGTGCAGGTTCACCCGGATCACCAGAGGACCGGGATCGGGACGGCGCTCTACGACCACATCATGGGTGATCTGGCGGAGCGCGGTCCCACGATCTTCGAGTCTCATGCCCGGGAGGACAAGCAGGAGGGGATGAGTTTCCTGGAGAAGCGTGGGTACAAGAAGACCTTGCGCGACCAGATGTCCGAGCTCGTTGTCGCCGACTTCGATCCTGAGCCGTTCGCCTGGACGGGCGAACGCATGGCCGAGATCGGGGTCGAGATACGAACCGTGCCGGAACTCGAGGCCGACGGAATCGACTGGAAGCCAGAGATGTGGGAGCTCGAGCACGAGCTGATGCAGGATGTTCCGACCGACGATCCGGTGACGAAGCAGCCTTTCGAGCAGTGGGTGAAGTGGCTGACGCACCCGGGCTTCATTCCGGAGGCGCACTTCGTCGCGATCGTGGACGGCAGGTTCATAGGCGTGACGAGCCTGTGGCAGTCCATGGCCGAGAAGGACAAGCTCCACACGAATCTGACCGGTACCGTGAGAAGCCAGCGCAGGAAGGGCATAGCGACCGCGCTCAAAGCGCGATCGATCGAGTTCGCGCGCGACCGTGGAGCCCGGATCATCAGAACGGAGAACGAGGAGAACAACCCGATGTACGACCTCAATGTCCGTCTCGGCTTCAAGCCGGTGCCGGCTTGGTGGACCTACAGGAAAGAACTCAAGAGCACGAATGGAGACAAACCAACATGATGACGATACGCAGGTTCAAGAAGACCGACGACGAGTACCGTGCGGTGCTCGACATATCCAACACGCTGTGGCCCGACGAGAAACAGGGTCTGGCAGAGTTCAAGTATGAGGACGCGAGCCGCGACCCGAAGTACACGCACGCGCGGTTCGTGGGAGAGGTGGACGGGAAGATAGTGGCGTCCGGCGTCTACGGGCACTGCACCTGGAGCCACGTGCCGGGCAAGTACCTCGTGTTCGTCGAGGTCCATCCCGACCACCAGAACCACGGCCACGGTGGTCAGTTCTACGACTTCCTCATGGGCGAACTCGCGAAGGGCGGCGCCGACACGCTCATGACGTGGACGCGCGACGACAAGCCCGACTACGTCCGCTTCCTCACAAAGCGCGGGTACGAGTTCGCGATGCGGTACGCCGTCTCGCGGCTCGACGTCGAGGCGCTCGACCTGTCGGAGTTCGACTGGACGCCGGGTAAGATGAAGGAGCTCGGCGTGGAGATCCAGTGTCTGACGGAGCTCGCCGAGATCGACCCCGACTGGAAACGCTCGTGGTACGACCTCGGATGGGAGCTCTTCCAGGATGTGCCATTCATCGACGAGCCTACGCGGCCCACGTTCGAGATCTGGTGCAAGCGGTTCGACAGCCCCGGATACCGGATGAACATGCACTGGTTCGCTCGTGACGGCGACCGGCTCGTGGGCTACACCGGTCTCTGGTTGTCCGAGGCGGACCCCGCGAAGATCTATACCGGACTCACGGGCGTCGTCAGGAGCCACAGGCGGAAGGGCATCGCCACGGCGCTCAAGGTGCACGGGTTCTCGCGCGCGAAGGAGCACGGTGCGAAGTTCATCGAGACGGACAACGAGGAGAAGAACCCCATGTTCGAGCTCAACATGCGGCTGGGCTTCAAGCCCACTCCCGCGTGGACCGAGTACCGGCGCCCGTTCGACGGAGCGGCTGAGGTCGCGGGCAAGGTCGACGCCGACGGCTCCGCCCGGGTGGTCAGCGCGTCGGAGGGCGCTTGATGCCGGCAGGACCATTCATCACGATCGGGGCGGCGCCGCTCCCGCGCCATGAGGCAAAGGAGCGGCGGCCCCGGTTTGATTCCAGCCGCCACGCGCGGCACAAGCACAGGACAGGGAATACATGAAACTCACCATGAGGGCATATGAGGCTCCCGACTTCTGGAAGATCCGGGCCTACTTACGTGAGACGTTCCTCCTGGACGACCGCGAGGAGCTCAACTGGCAGGTGTACAGGTTCGAGTACTGGGTGTGGCACGGCGTCGCGAACCTCGACCAGGGTCCCCTGGAGGAGAAGGTCCTCCTGTGGGAGACGTCGGACGGGAAGCTCGTAGCTGTGCTCAACGCCGAGGGCAAGGGCAATGCCTTCCTCCAGATGCATCCGGGGTTCAGAGCCGAGGAACTTGAGGACGAGATGATCGCCGTGGCGGAGAAGCGGCTCTGGACCGTGGCCAAGGATGGCAAGAACAAAGTGGCCGTCTGGGCCACGAAGGGCGACACGACGCGAGAGACAATCCTCGAGCGCCGTGGGTTCGAACCCAGGTACGAGGAGCACGCGCGCCACATGTCGCTCCAGGGAGAGATTCCCGAGCCGGTGGTGCCCGCGGGGTTCGTTGTGCGCCCGATGAATGATGGGGCCGAGCTCCTGGAGCGGTGCTACGCGTCCGGGCTGGCGTTTCACCCGGACGACCCGGCGCAGGCGCACGACAACAGGGCGGACGTCACCTGGTATCGCAACATCCAGAAGGCGCCGCTCTACCGCCGCGATCTTGACATCGTCGCGGTGGCGCCGGATGGGGCGGTTGCGTCGTTCGCGACCGTCTGGTTTGATGACATCACACTGACGGCCGCATGCGAGCCCGTCGCGACGTCGCCGGCCCACCAGAGGAAAGGCCTGGCTGTGGCGTGCATACATGAGGGACTCAGGCGAGCCAGGGAGATGGGAGCCACGATGGGGTTCGTCGGCTCGGAGTCCGAGGCCGCCCACAGGTGCTACGCGTCAGCGGGCTTCACCGACTACAGGGTCTTGCGGCAGTGGCTGAAGGAGGTCTGAGATGCGTCAGGGGTTCGCCATCAGGCCGTTCGACGATTCCGACGAGGACTACCAGGCTATTGTGGACGTCTGGAACGCGGCCTTCCCCGACGAGCCGGTCGCCGTCGAGACCAGGCGGCATTACGACGAGACCCGCCAGAAGCAGTATCTGTTCCAGCGTCTCATCGGAGAGCTGGACGGCACGCCCGTCGCTGCCGCCTATTACGGAGAGGCCGAGTGGAGCCACTACCCGGGCAAGTACATGATCGGTGTCGAGGTCATCCCGGAGTACCGGCGGCTCGGGTGGGGCACCGCGGTCTACGACCACATCTGGAGCGTGCTCGCGGGGCGCGACCCCAAGCCGACGGTCCTGACGGCGTACGCGCGGGAGGACGACCCCGACAGCATGCGCTTCGCCGAGAAGCGCGGGTTCCGCGTGGCGCAGCGCAACCAGTTCTCGAAGCTCGATGTCCGGTCGTTCGACTCGGCGCCCTTCGAAGAGACGCTCACGCGTGTCGATGCTTCCGAGGTCGACGTCCGCTCGTTCAGAGAGCTGATGGCCGAGGATTCTGATGCGCTGAGGAAGGCGTACGAGGCCGGCTGGGAGTACCTTCAGGACGTGCCGTTCCCGGACCCGCTCACCAAGATGCCGTTCGAGCAGTACATGGCGGAAGTCGATGGACCGGACGGCATGCCGGAGTCGTGGTTCATCGCCGTCGACGCCGGCAGGTACGTTGGCATGTCGCAGCTCTGGCGGAATCTCGCGGACCCGAAGCTCCTTCAGACAGGGCTCACCGGCGTTGCGCGTACGCACAGGCGGAGGGGCATCGCGACCGCGCTCAAGGTCCGCGCGATCATGGGCGCGAAAGAGATGGGCTTCGAATCCATCCGCACGGACAACGAGGAGAGAAACCCCATGTACCTGTTGAACGTCCGCCTGGGCTTCAAGCCGATCCCGTCGTGGCTGGCGTACAAGAACGAGCTTGCGAAGAACAATCCGGCGGGTGAGCCCGCACAGGAGGATCGATGAGCGACGTGAAGAGCCCCGAAGGGCTGACCATCAGGCCGTTCGACGACACCGACCGTGACTACGACGCGTCCGTCGCCATATTGAACGCGATCTGGCCGGACGAGCCTACGTCGGTAGAGGGCATGCGTTACTCGAACCGGACTCGCAGCGGGAGGCACTTCTTCCAGCGGCTCATGGCAGAACTCGGGGGGAAGATAGTCGCGACCGCGATCTACCGCGAGCCCGAGTGGGCCAATGAGCCGGGCATGTACGGCGTGCAGATCCGAGTGCTGCCCGAGTACCAGAGGAGGGGCATCGGCACGGCGATCTACGACCACATCGTCGAGCGCCTCAACGAACTCGAGCGCAAGCCTTTGAGCCTGGTGTCTGATTCCCGCGAGGACCAGCCGCACGCGACGAAGTTCCTGACCGACCGGGGCTTCGAGCAGAAGCAGAGGCAGCAGGTCTCGCGTCTGGACGTCGCGTCCTTTGACGCGGCGCCGTTCGCGGGCCTCGTGGCGCGGTTCGAGGAGTCCGACATCACGGTGAAGACGTTCGAGGAATACGAAGCGGAGGACCCGGACGCGCGGCGGAAGGCCCACGAGAAGTACGTGGAGTTCTTCGAGGACGTGCCGATATTCGTGGACCGAATGGAGTTCACGTACGACGTGTTTGAGCGCGAGCTCAACGCGCCCAACAGGCTTCCAGGCGCCATACTGCTCGCGTTCGATGGGGATGAGATCGTGGCGGCGACGAGTCTGTGGAAGCGGCTCGCCGACCCGGGCAGTCTGGGCACCGGCCTCACGGCCGTCGCGCGGCCGCACAGGCGGCGCGGTATCGCAGCGGCGCTCAAGGTTCGGTCGATAGAGTTCGCACGTGACATCGGTACGAGAGTGATACAGACAGACAACGAGGAAAACAACCCGATGTACGACCTGAACGTCCGGCTGGGGTTCAAGCCGGTCCCCGCGTGGCTCATCTTTATTAAGAAGCTGGGGGAGAGGGTCGAAGGGTAACATCCGAAACTGACCGACAGGGACAACACCATGGCAGATATACGACCGTTCAACTGGAGCGACGACGACTACGGTATCATCATCGACATCGCCAACGCGGTCTTCCCGGACGAACTGGAGCTCCCGGAGCTTCTCAAGCACCGGGACGACGCACGGGACCAGAGCTACATGCTGGAGCGTGTCATCCTTGAGGTTGACGGTGTGCCCGTCGGCTCGTGCTCGTTCGGCGAGTCGTCGTGGACGCCGGTTCCCGGCAAGTTCTGGATCTACGTGCAGGTTCACCCTGACCACCAGCGCAGGGGATACGGGAAGGCCATCTACGACCACGTCGTGGGCGTGCTCTCAGAGAGACAACCGACCATCTTCGACTCGTGGACACGTGAGGACAAGGCCGACGCGGTGAGCTTCCTTACGAAGCGAGGCTACGAGCAGGTGATGCGTGGGCAGAACTCGCGTCTGACGCTCGCGGAGTTCGATGCCTCGAAGTTCGCAGACGTCGTCGAGCGTGTGAGGGAATCGGGCGTCCGCATCGTTCCGCTCACGGAGCTCAAGGAAGAGGATTCCGACTGGAGGATGAAGCTCTGGGAACTCGACTGGCTGCTCTCGCTGGACGTGCCCGAGGTCGACGAGCCGAAGAAGCGCGAGTTCGAGGTCTACTGCAGGCAGACCTTCGACAAGCCTACATTCTTCCCGGAGGGGTTCTTCGTGGCGCTGGATGGTGATGAGTACGTGGGCGTCAGCATGCTCGAGCTGAACCTGGCCGAACCCACGAAGCTCCAGACCGACCTGACCGGCGTCATCAGGAGCCACCGGCGGAAGGGCATCGCGACCGCGCTCAAGGTCCACGCGCTCACGAAGGCGCGGACGACCGAGGCGCAGTTCGTGGACACGGACAACGAGGAGAAGAACCCGATGTACCCGCTGAACGTCAAACTGGGGTTCAAGCCGACGCCGGGGTGGGTGCACATGCGGAAACACCGGGGGGGCGACGGCGGAGAGGCCGGTGGGCGTGAGGGCGACGCGGCCGAATGAGGTGCAACGGAGGACGGGAGTTGACACTGCACGTGAGAGCGATGAACGAGTCCGATGCCGACTACGAGGCCACGGCCGCCATCTGGACGGCCAATTGGCCGGAGTACCCGAAGACCGCCGAGATGTACCGCTACAACGCGGAGAGCCGTGACCCCATGAGCCCGTTCGGGCGGCTCGTCGCGGAGGACGACGGCGACATCGTGGCGACGGGCTACTTCCGCGAGGAGGCCGACTCGGCGGCGACGGGCAAGTTCCTGGTCTACGCGCAGGTTCGCCCCGGCCGTCAGGGCCAGGGGGTCGGTCGGGCGCTCTTCGACGGCATACTCGAGCACCTGGAGGTGCATGAGCCCGAGATCCTCCAATCGTTCACGCGCGAGGACCACGAGGCCGGCATCGCCTTCCTCAAGCAGCGGGGATTCCGGATCTCCATGAAGGAGCAGGACTCGGAACTCGACCTCGCTTCATTCGAGCCCGCGAAGTTCGCGGGTGTCGTGGAGAGCGTCCACGCATCGGGCATCGAGATTCTGGCCGCGAGCGAGATTGCGAAGCGCGACCCCGACTGGATGCGGAAGACGTGGGAGCTGCACGGTGATATCATCCCCGACGTGCCGGACGACGATGTGCTGCACAACGAGCCGTTCTCCGAATTCGAGAAGAGCTTCAAACATCCGGACTTCATCCCTGAGGGCTACTTCCTTGCGCTGGACGGTGGCCGCTACGTCGGAATGAGCAGTGTCTGGGACAGGCGCGTCAAGAAGGGCGAGTTCTACACGAGACTCACCGGCGTCGTGCGGAGCCACCGTAGGCGCGGCATAGCGACCGCGCTCAAGGTGCGCGCCCACGAGTTTGCGAAGGAACGGGGCGCTAAGGTGATCGTCACAGACAACGAGGAGAATAACCCGATGTACGATCTCAACATGCGGCTCGGGTTCGTTCCGACCAAGGCCTGGCTTCAGTTCAGGAAGGAGCTGGGTGCGGCTGACAAGGCCGTCGCCGGCACGGACTAGCCCGGCTCCGCAACCGACGAATACCACAGGCTCGCCGCGTGTAACTACAGCGTGGCGCAAGAGGACCTGACAATGACAATCAAGATACGACCGTTCGCTGGTACCGACGAGGAGTACCGAGCCTGCGTCGACATAGCGAACGCCATTTGGCCGGAGGAGCTCTCCTCACCGGAAAGCTGGCAGCACCGCGACAAGCACCGGAACCCGAAGTACCTGTTCAGGCGTGTGGTAGGGGAGATCGATGGGGAGATCGTGGCGTTCTCGAGCTGCGGCGAAAGCGAGTGGACGCACGTCCCTGGCAAGTACTTCGTCGGTGTCGATGTGCATCCGGATTACACGCGCATGGGTTACGGCACGGCGATGTACGACCACGTGGTCGCCGGCCTCGCCGCGCTCGACCCGCTCTTCTTCACGGCGGACACTCGCGAGGACAAACCGGATTTCATTCGCTTCCTCACGAAGCGCGGGTTCGTACGGACCATGCGCTACCCCGTCTCACACCTGAATCCACAGACGTTCGACTTCGCGAAGTTCGAGGGTGTCGAAGAGCACGTGAGGGAGCAAGGTATCGAGATAGTCAACGTCCCGGACCTTCCCGCACGCGACCCGGACTGGAAGCGGAGCTGGTACGAACTCGAGAACGAGTGCTGGATGGACGTGCCGCTGCCGGAGCCGCCGACCAGGGTGAGCTTCGAGCAGTTCGCGTCGCGATTCGATTCACCCAACTACGACGCCAGCGCGCACTTCGTCGCCATCGACGAAAGGAGGTACGTAGGGCTGACCGGGTTCTGGACGTCGCAGGTGGAGAAACACAAGCTCCACACGGGTCTTACCGGTGTTGTCAGAAGTCACAGGCGGAAGGGCATCGCCACCGCGCTCAAGGTCAGCGGCGTCAGATTCGCGCGCGACTACGGCGCGACGATAATCGAGACCGACAACGAGGAGAACAACCCGATGTTCGGCCTCAACCTGCAGCTCGGCTTCGAGGCCCGGCCCGCGTGGGTGGATTTCAGGAAGGTGTTGAGAGAGCCGCGCGAGGGGGAGAAGATACCGGAGGTCAAGAAGAGCGCCTAGTGCGGCCTGCGGCCGCGGGCGAAGGCCAGACGACATGTAAACAACCGCCAAACCAACCGCGCCATCGAGGTGTCATAGATGGAAAGCGCACCTCGCGCGGTGCGGCATCGGGAATGCGATACTAAAAGGAGGGACAAGTGAACATGGACAAGCACGTGACGCTGCTTGGTGTACTCTTCATCGCTTACCACGTTCTGGGGCTCGTAGTGGGCTTCATCATCATGGGTGTCCTGTCGAGCGTGGGATGCCTCACGGGCGACCCGACGGCCATGACTATCCTGACGGCCGTGGGCATTGGCCTCGGCACGTTCCTGATCGTGCTGTCGGTCCCGGGGCTCATCGCGGGCATCGCGCTCCTGATGCGCAGGCGGTGGGCGAGGATCCTCGCGCTGATAGTCGGGGCCTTCGACCTCATCGACATACCCTTCGGAACGGCGCTGGGCATCTACTCGTTCTGGGTCCTGCTGCATGACGACACCATCCGCGTCTTCGATGCGAACAGGACGCCGGTCGTGACAGTCGAGTCAGAGTAGCAACCGGGCAGGACGGCTACAGACATCACACGGCGGAGGGCACCATGGCCCTGACGTTTCACCCGTCGAGGGAGGCGATTGCGCTCGCCCTCGAGAAGATGAAGGCAGACGGACTCGTGCATCCGGACGCAGCGTTCAATGAGAACGCGCCCGACGGGCTGCGCAGCGAGGTCGCGCATCGCGACCCGTACTTCGCCTACCGGCTCGGGCGGACCGCCCAGGAGTCGAAGATCGTCGACT
This sequence comes from Candidatus Eiseniibacteriota bacterium, assembly GCA_030613615.1. GTDB lineage: Bacteria > Joyebacterota > Joyebacteria > Joyebacterales > Joyebacteraceae > JALGZG01. The sequence continues at coordinate 36,526 of JAUWLR010000003.1, read as the reverse complement.
CGGCACTCGAGCTCCTGAAGAGCGAAGGCCACGTGCCGGTCTCGGCCGACTACGACCGGCTCGCGCTTGATGTGCACCGCGCCCGGCTCAAGGAGAAGTTCGAGGGGTCGTGGACCAGCTTGAGCCCGACGATGGAGCGGCTGATGTACATGCTGACGAGCGTGAGGCGGCCCGCGCATCTGCTCGAGCTCGGCAGCTTCTGGGGCTACACGCTCGGCTGGTTCGCGGGGCCGTGCATCGGTCCCAACAGGGCCTACGCCGCGGAGCGGATCATCGGCATCGACGTGGACGCCGACATGGTCAGGGAGGCTCGCGCCAACTTCAAGAAGCTCGAGGACGTGTCGGAGGTCGAGCTCATCGCAGAGGACGCGCGAACCGCGCTCGACCGCATCGAGGGCCCGTTCGATTTCGTCTATCTCGAGGCCAAGTACGAGAACAGGGCCAGCGCCGCCGCCCAGGCTTCGGGGGAGAAAGACCCGCTCGGGCCGGTGAGCGGCCTCTATCTCATCCTACTGAAACAGATCTACGACCGCCTGCCAGAGGGCGCCTGGGTCATGGCGCACGACAATCTCGACTGGACCGCGAGGAAAGAGCTCGCTCCTTACCTAGCATTCGTGCGAGACAAGGCACATTTCAGAGAGAGCATCTGCTTCGCCATCGACGACTGTGGGATGGAGCTGTCGATCAGGTAGTGTCCCCAGCGCCCGCTCCAAGCAGGAAGGGCCCTTTCCAGGGCCCTTTTCCATGTTCAACCGTCCTTTCCCCGAGCGAGTCAAAGATTGCGGTGAAAGGAGACCGGACTCATGAGATTCGGAACGAGAATGATAGGCTTACGAAGGCGACTGGGAGCGTTCGTCTTCACGGCGCTGGCGCTGCTGCTCACCTGTGTGAACTAGAACGACCTACCACACCAGCAGGTTGCACGTACCGGTGCCCGCCACTCAGGACTGGCGGGCGCCTGTGTTTGCGAAGAGGAGGGAGACATGAGGCTCGGCAAGCGGATGATGTCGCTCAGACGGCGTCTGGGGCTTCTGGTGTTCCTGACGCTGTTCGTTCTTCTGGCAGCGGCGCCGTGCCTTGCTCAGCGGCGGATGGTTGTCGGGCAGGACGACTCGATGCCCGCGAGCGCCGAGTTCAAGGCGGCCGCGGTCGACTCGGTCAGCTGGGCTCTCAACAGGACCTACGTCTTCGAGGACGTAGCGAAGGAGATGGAGAAGCACATTCGCCGCAAGCTCAAGGAGGGCGAGTACGACGAGCTCGAGACCGTGCAGGAGTTTGCTCGGCAGCTGACGGAGGACATGCGCGAGATCAGCAGTGACCGGCACCTCGGCGTGCAGTTCATGAGCGACGAGCTCCTGGAGGAGTACCAGCAGGGCGACGAGGACCCCGATGTCGCGCATCAGCTGGCCTTCGAGCGAGGCAGGAAGCGCAACTTCGAGTTCAAGAAACTGGAGATCCTCGATGGCAACGTCGGCTACCTCAAGCTCAACAGTTTCAACGACACGTCGCTCTCGGGACCGACCGCCATCGCGGCCATGAACTTCCTGGGCTACACCGATGCGCTGATTATCGACCTGACTGAGAACGGCGGCGGCAGCCCGTCCCTCATTCAGACCATCATGGCCTACCTTCTCGACGGCTCGACGCACCTGAACAGCTTCTATATCCGCGACGGCGATTCCCTCCAGCAGTTCTGGTCGGCGCCCTACGTGCCGGGGCCAAAGATGGTGGACACAGGACTCTACGTCCTCACGAGCAGTCACACGTTCTCGGCCGCCGAGGAGTTCGCCTATAACGTCAAGAACCTGGAGCGCGGCACCATCGTAGGGGAGACAACCGGCGGCGGCGCCCATCCGGTCACGTCGTATCTCTTCCCGAGCCTCAACATGGGAATGCGCGTGTCGTTCGGCCGGGCCATCAATCCCGTCTCGGGCACGAACTGGGAAGGGACGGGCGTCGCGCCCGACATCGAGGTTCCTGCCGACCAGGCGTTCGACGCGGCGTATCTCGACGCGTTGGGCAAGCTCCGCGAGCGTGACATGAGCGACGAGGAGGCCTTCGTGCTCGATTGGGCGATTCAGGGCCTCGACGCCAGACTGAACCCGGTTGAGGTGGACGTCGCTACGCTTGAGTCCTATGCTGGTGACTACGGTCCCCGACATCTTCGAGTGGAGAGTGGCCGTCTGCTCTACAACCGCGACGACCGTGACCCGATCGTCGCGACGCCGATGACCGAGACCATGTTCAGTTTCGACGCTGTGCCGTACTTCCGGCTCGAGATCGTGCTGGGTGACGACGGCGCGCCGGTCAAGCTCATCGGGCACTACGAGAACGGTCACACGGACGAGAACCCAAGGGACCAGTGAGGAATCAGTAGAAGGGTGCCACGAGCGACCATACGAACTGAACGAGTAGAGAAACCACCGGTGGGACAGCGAGCCTGCCACAGACCGAGGCAAGGGGGGAAGTATGTTGGAGAGGCGACCGAGCGTTCCCATCGCAGTCGGGATCGCACTCATTCTGTTCGCATCGGCGGCGATGGCAGCGACGCCGCACGCCGGAATGCTGCGCTATCCGGACGTCAGCGAGACACACATCGTGTTCCGCTACGCCAACGATATCTGGATGGTGCCACGAGAGGGTGGAGTGGCTTCGCCGCTCGCGAATCCCGCAGGCTACGAGTCGCTCCCCAAGTTCAGCCCCGACGGCGAGACCATCGCCTTCACAGCGAACTACGACGGGAACAACGACATCTACACCATTCCGACGGAGGGTGGCACGCCTTTCCGCGTGACGCACCATCCATACTCAGAGCGCCCGACCGGGTGGACGCCCGACGGCGACATTATCTTCTGGGCATACGGACTGGGTTTGTACTCGAGGACGGCGGCGCTCTTCACTGTGTCACCGAAGGGCGGCATGCCGGAGCAGCTGCCGGTCCCGTATGGCTCGAACGCGTCCATCAGCGACGACGGCAAGTGGCTCGCCTACAACCCGTTCGCCACGGACTACTCCACGTGGAAGCGCTACCAGGGCGGGCGCGCGCCCGACATCTGGCTCTTCAACCTGCGCGACCACTCGTCGAAGAAGATCACAGACTGGGAGGGCGCCGACACGTTCCCGATGTGGCACGGCGACGATCTCTACTACGTATCCGACGCGGGTCCCGCGCACCGGCTGAATGTGTGGGTCTACGACACGAAGACGGAACGTACCCGCCAGATCACAAAGCATAGCGACTTTGACGTCAAGTGGGCGTCCATCGGCCCCGATGCGATCGTCTACCAGTACGGTCCTGAGCTCCGCCTGCTCGACCTCGAGAGCGAGCGCGGAAACTCGGTGGACGTGAGAATCCCCGGTGACCACACGAAGATCCGCCCGCAGCTCTTCGACGCGGCGGACGAACTTGGCGGGGGTGGCATTTCCGCGACCGGCAAGCGCGCGGTCGTGCAGGCGCGGGGCGACATCTGGACCATCCCCGCGGAGAACGGGATGCCCAGGGCCATCACGCGCACCGACGACGCCATAGAGCGGAACCCGGTCTGGAGTCCGGACGGGCAGTGGATAGCCTACACGTCCGACGAGTCGGGCGAGTACGAGATCTACGTCGTTCAGTCGGACGGTCGTGGCGAGACGAAGAAGCTCACCAGCCGCAAGGGCAGCTACATCGAGGAACTCACCTGGTCTCCTGACTCGGAGAAGATAGCGTTCTTCGACAGCGGCGGCACGCTCTTCATACTCGACATCGAGTCGAAGGACACGACGGAGGTCTACAAGCGCGCCATCGGCGGACGCGGTGTCAACGTCAGCTGGTCGCACGACTCGCACTGGCTCACGTTCGCGGATGCACTGGGTATGCGCGAGGGCAACTCCGTTGTCTTCCTCTACAACCTTGACGAGGACGAACTCACACAAGTAACGAGCAGCATGTTCGCGGACACGTGGCCGACCTTCGACCGCGCCGGCGACTTCCTCTTCTATGCCAGCATGAAGGACTTCACCTCGTTCACCTCCGGTGACGACTGGGATTCCTGGGTCTACGATAAGACCGACCGACTCCTCGCCGTGCCGCTGCGTGCGGACGTCGAGTGGCCGCTCGTGCCCGAGAGCGACGAGGAGGAGTGGGGGGACGAGGACGCCGAGGATGAGGACGGTGACGACGACGCCGAGGATGAGGACGGCGACGAGGATGCCGATGACGAGGACGGCGACGAAGACGCCGAAGATGAAGAGGACGAGGACCCTCTCGTCATCGACATCGAGGGTTTCGAGCAGCGGGCGATACTGCTACCCATCGAGCGCGGCGGCTTCTACAGCCTGGCCGTGAACCACGAGGGCAAGTTGCTCTACCTGCGACGCTCGGACGAAGGATCATCCACGCTTCAGCTCGTCGACATCGAGGACGATGAAGAGATGGAGAAGAGCGTGCTCTCTGGCGTCTCCGGCTTCGACCTCTCAGGTGACGGCGAGAAGGTGCTCGCCGTGAACAAGACGGGATCGCTTGCCATCGTCGACGCCGCGGCCGACCAGAGTTGGGACGAGACGCTCTCCACGTCCGGGATGATGGTTGAGATCGAGCCGCGGGTCGAGTGGATGGCGACACTTCACGACGCCTGGCGCATCATGCGCGACTTCTTCTACGACCCCGGCATGCACGGCGTCGACTGGGAGCGTGTGAAGAGGCAGTACGAGCCGATGGTCGGGGATTGCGCTTCGCGCGGCGATCTTTCATTCGTGCTGGGCGAGATGATCGCCGAGCTCAACGTCGGCCACGCCTACTACATGGGCGGTGGCAGCGACACGCCCGCCACCGTCTCGGTCGGTATGCTCGGGTGCGACTTCGAGCTCCACGACGGCGCCTACAGGATTTCGAAGATCTACCAGGGCGGTCCGTGGGACTCCGACGCCAGGGGTCCGCTGAGCCAGCCGGGCATCGGTGTCAGCGAGGGCGACTATGTCCTCGAGGTCAACGGCGTTCCGGTAGACACCGACAAGGACCCGTGGGCGGCCTTCCAGGGGCTCGCGGGCATGGAGGTGACGCTCTCGGTCAACGAGGAGCCTTCGATTACCGACAGCGTCCGCCATGTGGTCGTCGAGCCGGTCGGTTCGGAGAGAGACCTCCGCTACCGCGCGTGGGTAGAGGGTAACCGTGCCTACGTCGAGGAGGAGTCTGGTGGCACGGTCGGGTACATCTACGTTCCGGACACCGCCTCAGCCGGACGCAACGACATCGCGCGCCAATTCGGAGGGCAGATGCATCTGGACGCCCTCATCATCGACGAGCGCTGGAACGGCGGCGGCTGGTCGCCCGAGCGCTTTGTCGAGCTGTTCGACCGCCACCACGGCAGCTACTGGGCCGTACGCGGTGCCGATGAGGGTGCGCCGGATCCGGGGGTTGGCCACTACGGTCCCAAGTGCATGCTCATCAACGAATCGGCCGGGTCTGGCGGCGACTCCTTCCCGTTCTGGTTCAAGGAGAGGGGAGTGGGTCCGCTCATCGGCACGCGGACCTGGGGCGGCCTGGTCGGACTGTCCGGCAACCCGCCTCTGACGGACGGCGGCTACATGACCGTGCCGCGCTTCGCTTTCTACAACAAGGATGGGACGTGGGGCATCGAGGGCCACGGTGTCGACCCGGACATCGAGGTCGTCGACGACCCGGCGCTGATGGTGGACGGGGGAGACCCCCAGCTCGACAAGGCCATCGAGGTCATGCTCGACGAGATCGAGAAGAACCCCTTCGTGCCGGTGCCGAAGCCCGAGTATCCGGACAGAAGTGGGATGGGGATACGACCCGAGGACAAGTAGGTCTCAAGCCTCAACGCGCTTCGGCGCGGATTAGTCCTTGGATGAAGAGAGGGGGCGGGCCACCCCCCCCGCCCCCACCTGGCCCCCCCCCCCCCCCGCGCGCCGGCGGTTTTTAGCCCTGGGATTCCGCGGGGGGCCGGCCCCCGCCCCCCCCCCTTCTCTTTGAGCCCACACCAGTTCCTCTCAGGGCGCGCGCCCGCCTCAGCCGGCCGGCTCCCAGGAGCCCCAAAACAGCCCCGGACACACTCTAGAGCCCCCAGAAACGTGCTTGACGCGCTGTGGGGCAAGCTGATATGCTTACTTACCGACCGGTAGGTAAGGAGTCGGAGAAACGTCCCAGGAAGAACGCTAGCAGGAACACCAGGAAGAACGCCGGGGCGGTCGCAGCTGGCCGCCGCACGCACGGGGGGAGTGTCATGGGAACCAGGCAGGACATCGCGAGGGCGGCACTTGAGCTCTTTCTTCTCAAGGGCTACGAGAACACCTCGCTCAACGACATCGCCGACGAAGTCGGTCTGACGAAGCCCGCGATCTACCACCATTACGAGAGCAAGGACGCTCTCTTCCACGAGGTCCTGACTCTGTTCTTCGACGGGATGAAGGAGTGGAGCGCCGCCAGGCTGCGCCCGTGCAGGACGCTTGAGGACCTGATGAGAGCCATGCTGACGTCGATCGGGCGCTTCAGGGACGTGGCGAACATCCTGCTCGAGAAGGACACGGCCGGGACACCGTACAGCTTCACCGAGCTGTTCCTCACGGCGAGCAGGAGAGATCCGGACATTCGGAGGAGAATCCAGGAGGGCTTCGTCGAATCCCGGCGGCTCCTCTCCGAGCGCATCCGTGCTGCACAGGAGAGCGGCGAGATCCGGGGTGATATCGACTGCGAGGTCGCGGCTCTCGAGCTTCATGCCGTCATCGAGGGTGTCTCACTGCTGAGCCACATGGATCACTCGATCGATATCGACGCAGCGGGGGCACGGCTCTTCGAGAACACCTGGCGAATGCTCTCGCCGTAGGTCGGTTCCCTTTCCCGATCCGCGCCTGCCGACCGGCAGGGGAGGAGGTTCACATGAACGTCCGCGCGCTGTCTGTTCCTGGACTCGTCCTCGCTGCGGTCGTCTTCGTTCTGGCCGCGGAGGTCATTCCATCACTCTCGTTCGTGAGCAATGCGGTCGAGGCGACCGAGTGGCTCACCAGAAGCGACATCACACAGCTGGTCTTCCTCGTCGGTTCACTGGTGGCGATGCTCGTGCTCGGGCGCTGGAACCCGGGCGCCTACGGCCTCAAGGGCAGCCCGTGGAGGGACGTCGGGAGGGCGGTGGGGGTCAGCGCTGCGATCTCGCTGGGGGTCGTCGTTGCGACCATGATCGTAATGTCCGTTCTCGGGCCGCGAGGGGCGGGCATGGGGATGCCGGGGCTCGACTCGTTCGTCAAGGTCGTCGTGTCGGTGTGGCTTCTCGCGAGCACCGCCGAGGAGATGCTGTTCAGGGGGTTGCTCCTCGGCTCTCTCTCTCCGCTGTCGCGCCGCGCGTGGAAGGTCGGGCGGTGCCGGATAAGCCTCCCGGTCGCGATCGCGGCCGTGCTGTTCGGGCTCGTGCATCTCGGCCTGATGCGGGTGATGGCGGTGCCGATGGTCGTTCTGATCGTTGTGATGGCTACCGTGGCGGGACTGGTCGCGGGGTACTACCGGGAGAAGACCGGGAGCCTCGTGCCGGCCGTCGCCGCGCACTTCACGTTCAACGTCGTCTCCGGGGGGATCGTCATGATCCTCTCGCGTGTGATGACGGCCCAGCAGCCGGGATGATTGATGCCGCAGCGCGCGACTGGCGGCATGCCTCCCGCGCTCCCCGGACGTCAGGCGCCGGATTGCCCGGGGGCGCCCACAGAACGTGGTACACGGGACATGGTGTGTCGGCGTGTTCATGGTTGACGCAACGTCTGAAGAGTGCTAGCGTTAGCAGTGCCCCCTCAAGCTGGCGGTCGGCAGCTGGCACGATCCCACGTGTCGGGAGAGGAGGGACCGATGAGAAAACTCGCCATCACATTGGTTGTCCTGGTTCTGTGTCTGGGCACGGCCGCCGCGAAGCTGGAGGTGGCCAGGCCGGCCGTGGAGTTCCTGGAGCCGGGGCGGTACAACACCATGTTCTGGTTCGACGACATGGAGGGTGATGTCAGTCAGTACAGGACGGTCAGTTTCATCCCCTGCATGCCAGGTCACTTCCACGTAGATACCTACATGGCCTACGAGGGCACGCACTCCTGGTACTGCGGGACCTTCGACTATGACGCCGACGGCGGTTACGGCAACAACTGGGACGACAGGCTGCTTCTTCCCGAGCTCGATCTTTCGACCGTGCTCTATCCGATCCTGACGTTCGCCTTTCGAACCGACTCAGAGGTCGGGCATGACTTCACGTACGTTCAGGCCGAGAGCCTCGGCGTCTTCGTGAACCTGAACTACGGCTACGACGGGGTGCAGCCCTGGCTTGACATCGGCGTCTACGGCTACGTCCTCGCCTCCTACGACAATCCTGTGAACGCGCGCTTCCGCTTCATCTCGGACGGTGCGTGGTCCGACCAGGACGGTCTGTATCTCTCCGTGGGTGGCGCCTTCATGTGCGACATCGTCAAGGTGTTTGACTACTACGGCGGACACACCTACTTCTACGATGACGTCGAGAGCGGCGGCCTGTGCATGCCGGACCCGCCCCTTTGCTATGGGGACTACTGGCACCTGTTGGACGACCCCAACCCGGCGCTCTCCGATCCCCACAGCTGGTGGTGCGGCGACCCGGCCACGGTCCCGCCAGGTCTGGTTCCCCCGAATCTCTGCAACGGGCTCTACTCGCCCGTCGTGGATCTTCCGTGCGCTGCCTCGTGCACGGTCCACTTCGCGGCCCACTACGCGATTCCCACCGTCGACAACGACTACTGCGCCTATTCCGGCACGTGCGACGGCGTGAACTACTACTGGCTCGCTTCCTACTGGGGCGACATGGGGCTGACAGGGTGGTGCACGACAGCCTACAACACGGGCTTCGATATCGGGCAGTTCTGCCCGGGAGACCTCGTGGAGGCGGCCGGCTTCCTCTGGGTAATGAACACGACGGAGAACGGCTGCGGACCGAGCCTCGCCGGTCCCGCGGGTGTCATGATCGACGATGTGTGGATGGAGGGGCACGCGTGCAGCCCGGCCAAGGAGATGGGGTGGGGACGCATCAAAGCCATGTATCGGTGACGCAGTGATCCCGGAGACACGCGGTGAAAGCAAAGGGGCCCGGACCGAGATCCGGGCCCCTCTCTACATCAGTCGACTCTGCAGCGCGACGGCTACCTCACGAGCACGACCTTCCCGGTCGCAGACTCGCCACCAGCCGTGACCCGCACGAAGTAGACGCCGGACGCGACTTCGTTGCCGTCGGCGTCGGTCCCGTCCCACACCCTCTCGTTCAGGCCGGCGCCGTAGCGCTCCACCGAAAGGGTTCTGAGCAGACGTCCCGCCACGTCGTAGACGGACACGGTCGCCGCGCCCTCTGCCGGCAGCAGGAACGCGATGGTCGTCTCGTTGCAGAATGGGTTCGGCCGCGCCGGGCTCAACTTGAGCTCGGTCACGGGCTCCTCGATGTCGGGCGGAACGAGGTCGTATGCGAGTATCTCGACGTCGTCGATGTTCCACCCGCAGTAGTGATCCGTGAGGTCCGTCTCGCCCATCGTCCAGCGGAGGTAGACCGTCTCTTGGCCGTCCGCGACGCCGGAGACATCTAGTTCGACCAAGGTCCACTCGTGGTCCGTCACCTCGTACTCGTTCGCCCACACCGTCGTCCAGTACTCGCCGTCCGTGCTGATGCTGACCCGGGCCTCGTCGAAACGCGGTACCTCCACGCCCAGCCATCGCCAGAAGCTCAACCGCGTCAGCACGAATTCGGAGCAGTCGATGGGACCGGTCGTGAGGTGCTCCTCGGACATCCCGTTCGGGTAGTCACCGTTCAAGTTGTATCCGCAGACGTAGTCGCCCGTGTGCCCGCTCGTCGGATCCGGCGCTCCGTTCTGTCCACCGCCGCCGGTGGGCTGGCCGAACCCCCACAGCCCCTCGCAGGTCCAGCCGGGGTCTTCGTCGAACATCCACTGGTAGCGGGGGACCCGGTCGCCGACGGAGAGCGTGACTTCCCGGAACACGTCGCCCAGGTACTCCGACCCGATCTCGAAGACGACCCGCGCCCTGTGCACGCCCGGCTCCAACTCGGCCGCGTCTGCGTTCACCACGACCGTGACCTCTGTCGGGACGTCTGTCTCGAGCGTGCCCTCCGTGTTCCCAACGAGAGTCAGCCAACTGACCGGAGGATCGACGGTAATCTCATACGCTACCGCCTCCGCGCCGTGGTACACGAACTCGTAGCGCACGCTGTCGGGCGAGAACGGACCGCCCGCGGGACCCTGTGATTGGATGCCTCCGAGTGGGTCGATAAGGAACGAGAGGTCATCGGTCAGGGCCTTGATGCAGAAGTTGGCCGCGGCGTCGTAGTCCGTGAGGTCGACCCAGGCGTCGTCCTCGCGGTAGTAGCTCTCGCCGGGGCTCGCCGACGACTGGACGATCGCGCGATAGCTGGCACCCAGGAGTACGTTGACCTCGCTGGTCGTGTCGTAAGGGTGCCCGCCGCGTGACAGCTGGAGGTAAACGTGAAAGTCATCGCCCGCCGAGAACGCGACCGGCACGCCCAGGTCCACTGTGTGGAACCCCTTCCGCTCGAACGTCCCGAACGTAGACGCAAGCTCGTCTGCGAGCACCCCTTCCTCGAACGTGTCGAAGAGCCTGACCGTGTAGTCCACGCTGTCGGCCGCCACGTAGAAACTCACAGCTCTGACCATCTCGTCGCCGGTCATCGTGAAGGCGTTGAACGCCTCGTCGACGTCATCCATCGTGTCGCGCCATCCGTGGTAATCGTGGTGGTAGATGTGGCCGTAGTCCTGAAGCTCTACGTTCTGGAACGAAACGGCGCCCATCTCCGGCTGCTTGCACGCGTGCTTGTCGTAGTATGAGATCCAGAAGTAGCCTTGGTTTCCCCAGTCGTCCCCCCAGCTGTTCTTGACGAGCCACGCGCCCAGGTGCGGCGCCTGAGTGGGCCTGCCGTCGTCCCAACCCACGATGGAGACCGCGTGGTTGGGCTCCAGCGACGAGTCGGGCGGCTGGTAGTGTGTGAAGGACTCCATGAACATCTCATCGGAGTGAAGGCATGTCGCGACGATCCCGTGGTCCATCACGGCCTGCTTGACGACGTCGATGCTCGAGAGGTCTTCGCCGGCGGTCAGCCAGACGATGTCGCGAGCGTAGTAGACGTGGTAGTCGGGCGAGCTTCTGTCCGGCGGGTAGTTGTACTCCTGCCCGTCTGAGTTCCGGACCGCGCCGTCGCCCCGGGAGGTGTACGCGGACGTCATGAGGTAGTCGCCTCCGGCGTGGACCTCGACGCCGTCCGAGGGGTTCTCGGGATTGGCCTCGTCCTCGTTGAACTCGAGGTTGAACCCGTTCCACCAGTCGAGGTGGTACTCGGCGAGGTCGGGTTCTCCGTCCTCACCGTTCTCCTCCCAGGCCCCCGTCATCAGGAGATTGCTCTCTATCGCGGCCATGGCCGCATGCGTCCAGCAGGTGCCCCCGGTCTGCTCCTTGACGCTGGTGACGTAATTCTCGCCGCCGACGTTCCTGAGGTTGAACGAGCTCGGCAGCTGAGCCGAAGCGTTCCCGGCGGCTGCCCACACCGCGGCCACGGCCAGAGCCGCGGCGAGCGCCGCCTGTGCGGTGATTCTGAGCGCCTGACGCCTGTGTCTCATCTGGAATCCTCATGATGGGTGGCGAAGACACGCGGATACTCGTGGCCCGCGGACTCGAATTCGGCCCCGCAGGGTCGAGCAGCAGGGCCGCCTGGAGGGCGTTCACATGTGAGTCCGGTTACGTACAATCTACTACACCCTGGACGCATCGGCAAGCGGAACGGCGTCGGCTTGGACGCATCGGCAAGCGGAACGGCGTCGGCCCGGATGCGGCGGCAAGCGGAACGGCGTCGCGGATGAACTGAGGGGCGGATCCCACGGCGGGTCCCGCCCCTCCTGTCCGGTTCTCGTTCCCTGCCGCTGTTCCGCCTTCATCAGGCGCGGTCGTGGCGGTGCTACTTGACCATGACCATCTTCCTGGTCGACACGGAGCCCGCGGTCTCGAGGCGGACGAAGTAGACACCGGAACCGAGCTGTCTGCCCGCCGTGTCCCTGCCGTTCCACACGGCCTCGTGCTCACCGGCTTCGTGCACACCCTCCGCGAGCACAGCAACCAGCCGTCCGCTCACGTCGTAGACCGCGAGTCTCGCGGGCCCTGCCTCGGGCAGCGCGAACGCGATGGTCGTCACCGGGTTGAAGGGGTTCGGCCTGGCCGGATCCAGCCTCGCCGCGAAGACGTGCTCGTCATCGACACCGGTCAGGATCAGATCGAGGCCCCAGATCTCGATGTCGTCGATGTTCCAGCCGCAGTATCTCCATCCGGGGTCAGTCTCGCCCATGGTCCAGCGCAGATACACCGTCTCCTCTCCGTCCGCGACAGCGGAGATGTCGAGCTCCATCTGTGTCCAGCTGTTGTCGGTGATCTCCTCTGTGTTCTCCCATACGGTCACCCAGTCCGCGCCGTCGTTGCTGACGCGCACGTATGCGTGGTCGTAGTCCGGGCTTTCCACGCCGAGCCCGCGCCAGAACCTCAGACTGACAGCGCCCAGGTCGGAGCAGTCGATCGCCCCGCTCGTCAGGTGCATCTCCTCGGTCATGCTGTTCGGGTAGTCGCCGTTGAGGTTGTAGCCGTAGACGTTGACGCCCGTGTGTCCGCTCGTGGGATCCGGGTACCCGTACTGGCCGCCTCCACCGGTCGGCTGCCCGTGCTCCCATTCGCCGTCGCAGGTCCACCCCGGGTCGGTGTCGAGCGTCCACTCGTAGCGCTTGCTCGCGTCACCGATCGACAGCGACACCTCGCGCGTCGTGTCGCCGGTGTGGTCCGTCAGGTTCGTGAAGTAGACGGTCGCGGAGTGTGTTCCCTCGGGCAGGGACGCCGCGTTGACATTGAACTCGACGAGAACAGAAGCGGGCGTGTCGGGCGGGAGCGTCCCACCGGTGTCGCCCGAGAGCGTCAGCCAGTCGATCCACGGGTCGACCGTCACCTCGTAGTCGATCGCCGACGCGCCGCGGTACTCGAAGGTGTAGGATGCGCTGCCTGGTGAGAACGGTCCGCCGACAGGTCCGTCGGCTCGCAGGCCCTCGTCCGGGGAGACGTTCAGCCCCACGTTCTTCGTCAGAGCCTTGATGCAGAAGTTCGCGGTCTCGTCTTCGGTCGTCAGGTCGACCCACGAGACCCCGCTCCAGAAGTAGCTCTCGCCGGCGCGCGCCGCTGACTCCACGATGACGCGGTATCTCGCACCCAGCAGGACCGGAACGTCAGAGGTCCTGTCGAACGCATGACCGCCCTGAGAGAGTTCGACGTAGACGCAGAAATCGTCGCCGGGCGAGAGTGGAACCGGAGCGTCCAGGTCCACCGTGTGGAAACCGCCGTGCGTGAGCGTACCGGATTTGGTCGCCAGCAGCCCCGAGAGCGCCCCGCTCGTGAACTCGTCGTAGACGACGACCGTGTAGACGACGTCGTCCGCCGCGGTGAAGAAGCTGACGCTCGTCAGCAGCTCGTCTCCCGCGTCCGTGAACGTATTGAAGGCCTCGCTCGCGTCGGTCTTCGTGTCACGCCATCCGTGGTAATCGTGCGAGTAGACACGGTCATACTGCATGGGCTCCACGTTCTGGAACGACACCGCGCCCATCTGCGGATGGTGCCCCGCGCACTTGTCGTAGTATGAGATCCAGAAGTACCCGTCGAGGCCCCAACCGTCTCCCCAGCTGTTCTTGCAGAGCCAGGCGCCCGGGTTCGGCGCCTGCGTGGCCTTGTCGTTGTCCCAGCCTACGATGGCCACGGCGTGGTTGGGCTCGAGAGGACTCGACGGTGGCTGGTAGTGTATGTAGTTGGACATGAAGGAGCCGTCGTAGCAGAGCGCGGTTCCCATCACGCCGTGGTTCATGACGGCTTCCTTGAGGACGTCGATGTTGGAGAGATCGGCGCCCGCGTCGTACCACTCGATGTCCCGCGCATAGTAGTAGTGGAAGCTCGAGGCGGACCTGGCGGGAGGCGTCGTGTAGGACTGCCCGTCCACGTCCCTCACCGCTCCCTCGCTGCGGGTGGTGTACGCGGACGTCACCCGGTAGTCGCCGCCCTGGTGAACCACGAGTCCGCCGCCTGCGGGCGGGATCCTGTCGTCGTTGTTGTGCTCGTTGAAGCCGTTCCACCAGTCCAGATGGTACTCGGCGAGGTTCGGCTCGCCCGTCTCGCCGTTTCCGGCCCAGGCCCCGGTCATCAGGAGGTTGCCCTCCATGGCGGCCATTGCGCCGAAGGTCCAGCACGTCCCTCCGGTCTGCGACTTGACCGAGGTGACGAAGTCCTCACCACCCACGTCCCTCAGGTCGAACGAGGAGGGAAGCTGGGCGACGGACAGAGAAGCGATCGAGAGGATCAGAAGTACGAGAGACAGACTCAGGAGCGGCTTGCGCGGGAGCATTGCGGTCCCCTTCCTCAAGTAGGCAGGTCCAATAGACTTCTCCACCAATTATACCACACGTCCCCGTGCTGTGGCAAGGAGCGACCGTCCCCCGTGGCCGCCGGGTCCAGATGTGCTAATCTCGCGTGAGCGGCTCTCGCGGAGAGTCGCCTTCGCTCAGCATCGACCGCAGCGCACTCACTCAGAGCAGGAGCGACCGGGCGTGACAAGTGAACAGATACTCGCCCGCCTGAGAAAGCTCGCGAACCCGAAGAACGTCGAGGGCATGGCCAGGTTCGGCATCAACCCGGAGAACACGTTCGGCGTTCCGGTGCCGATGCTCAGATCGATCGCGAAAGAGGCGGGGAGGGACCACGGACTCGCGGCCGAACTCTGGAAGTCCGGCTGCCACGAGGCGCGCATTATCGCCCCGCTGGTGGACGAACCCGCGTGCGTCACGGAGAAGCAGATGAAGCGCTGGGTGCGCGACTTCGACTCGTGGGGCATCTGTGACCAGTGCTGCAACAACCTCTTCAGGAAGACCGAGCTCGCGCACGCCAAGGCACAGGAATGGACCGCGCGCGAAGAGGAGTTTGTCAGACGGGCGGGCTTCGCAATGATGGCCGTGCTGGCCGTACACGACAAGAAGGCGCCTGACTCGCGCTTCGCACGGTACCTCACGGTGATTCGCGGAGGCGCCACGGACGAGCGCAACTTCGTGAAGAAGGCGGTCAACTGGGCTCTGAGGCAGATAGGGAAGCGGAACCTGACTCTGAACCGGAAGGCCATCGACACCGCCGAAAGAATCGCGACGCTGGACTCGAAGGCCGCGCGGTGGATCGCGGCGGACGCGCTGAAGGAGCTTAGAGGAGAGAAGGTGCAGGAGAAGCTGCGCCGCAAGGCCGCAAAGCAGTGATGTTCGTGTATACTCCGGACATGCTGGTCGCGACTTCACTGTGCTGACTCGACGGGAGGACACACGTGTTTCACCAGATCCCTGGCGAGGTGCTGGCTTGCATGCGCGAGCTTGAACAGATGGACTCGATCGAAAGGCGCGGGGCCATGGCGCACTTCGATCGACTGAGACAGATTCCCTCGGGGACGGGCCGCTTTCTGGCACTCATCGCGGCGACCGCCCCTGAAGGCGAGCTCATCGACATAGGCACGAGCGGTGGCTACTCCGCGCTCTGGATATCCCTGGCCTGCCGCGCGCTCGGGCGCGGGCTCACGACCTTCGAGATCGCAGAGGAGAAGGTGGCGCTCGCGACGGAGACGTTCCGGAAGGCGGGCGTGGACGACATAGTCAGCATCGTTTCCGGAGATGCCAGGGAGGAGCTCGGCGGGCAGAGCGACATCGCGTTCTGCTTCCTCGATGTGGAGAAGCACTTCTACGAGGAGTGCTACGAGGCAGTGATCCCCAAGATGGTGAGCGGCGGGCTCCTGGTGGCCGACAACGTCATCAGCCACGCGGGGGACCTGTCCGGGTTCCTGGACCGCGCGGAGAGCGACGAGCGGATGGACACGATGGTCACGCCGGTGGGGGAAGGAGTGCTTCTGGCGCGAAGGATCTGACGCGCGGCCGCGGTCTGCGGTCGGATACGGGCGGTGACACGAGCCGGCAGGCACAGACACAGGGGGGAATCGCGTGAAGGTCACGGCGTTCAACGGCAGTCCCAGGATGGACGGCAACACCGCACACCTGATTCGCCACGTGTTCAGCGCACTCGAGCAGGAGGGCATCGAGACGGAGCTCTACCAGCTGGGGGGCAGGAAGATCCGTGGATGCGCGGCCTGTTTCGGGTGCGTCAAGAACAAGGACGGGCGCTGCGCGGTCGACGACGTGGCGAACGAGTGCATCGAGAAGATGATGGACTCGGACGGCATCATCCTGGCGTCGCCCACTTACTTCGCTGATGTCACGTCCGAGATGAAGGCGCTCATCGACCGGGCGGGGCTGGTCGCGCGAGTGAACGGGCACATGTTCAGGCGCAAGGTCGGCGCCGCCGTCGTCGCCGTCCGGCGGGCGGGGAGCATCCACGCGTTCGATTCGATGAACCACTTCTTCCTCATTGGTCAGATGGTCGTGCCGGGTTCTATCTACTGGAACTTAGGGATAGGCCGCGAGAAGGGGGAAGTCGAGGAGGACGACGAGGGCGTCGAGACGATGAAGGTGCTGGGTGAGAACATGGCCTGGCTTCTCAAGAAGATGCACGGGTAGGGGCGTGACGAGCACGCACGGGTAGACACGTGATCCGGATAACGCGCAGCATCTCCATAAACGAGGACGAGATACGGGAGGTGTTCGTTCGCGCCTCCGGGCCGGGCGGCCAGAACGTCAACAAGGTCTCGACGGCCGTCCAGCTCAGGTTCGACGTCGCGAACTCGCCCTCGCTTCCTGACGACGTCCGCGAACGCCTCATCCGCCTTGCGGGGAAGCGCATGACGGACAGCGGCGAGATCGTCCTCGACGCCAGGCAGTTCCGGACGCAGCTCAAGAACCGGCAGGACGCGCGCGAGAGGCTGGTGGAGCTCATCCGGCGGGCGGCCGTGAGGCCGAAGCCGAGGAAGCGTACGAAGCCGACGCGTGCCTCGAAGGAGAGGCGCCTCGATACGAAGCGGCGCAAGAGCAGGGCCAAGAAGCAGAGGCGGCGGGTCACCGGGTCGGATGACTAGCCGGCACGGCGTCCCGTGGTTCGGGGTGAGCCCCGCGAGCGACCCCGCGGGCTCTGGAGGGGCACGCATGAGCGACCTCGCGAACCGGGCGGGCCATACGGAGCTTCCCATCGACGGGACGCTCGACCTCCATACGTTCAGGCCCGGTGACATCAAGGAACTCGTGCCCGACTACCTCGAGTCCTGTCGGGAGCGCGGCATCCTGGAGGTGAGGATCATCCACGGGAAGGGGACCGGCGCTCTGAGACGTACGGTGCACGCGATACTCGACCGGCTGCCGGACGTTGTCTCCCATTCGTCGGCGGGGCACGGCGGCGGAGGATGGGGCGCGACGGTCGTCGTGCTCAAGCCGCGGGAATAGAGACAGAACCGCGGGTGCGCCGGACGCGTGGGGACGGTCGGCGCAATGGCTGGGGGCAACACATGAGCAGAACTCCCGACACGAAGGTCCTTGTTCTCTTCTGCGGCGGCACGCTCGTCATGGAGGAGGACGAGCGCGGGAGTCTCCTGACGCCGGTGCTGGACAGGGCGATCGAAAACCTCCTCAGCATAGAGACGCGCCTCAATGAACTCGCGCACATCGAGGTCGCTTACATCGACAACATCGACAGCAGTAACATCCGGCCGGATCACTGGGACCGCGTCGCTTCCGTCATCGGGGAAAACTACGACGCGCACGACGGGTTCGTGGTCACGCACGGCACCGATACGATGGCCTACTCGGCGAGCGCGCTGTCGTTCGTGCTGAGGGGCCTGGGCAAACCGGTCGTGCTCACCGGGTCGCAGATACCGGGCGCGAGGATAGAGTCAGACGCCCGCAGGAACTTCGTCAACGCCGTGCGCGTGGCGACGATGGACCTCTCGGGTGTCTTCATCGTGTTCGACAGGAAGATCATCCTGGGCGCGCGCGCCACGAAGTTCTCCGAGTCGAGACTGGACGCGTTCACGACGGTCAACCGCGGGATGGTCGGGGACATCCGGGTCGACGTCCGCTTGGGCGAGCACACCACCCGGAGCGACGGGTCACTCGACGTCCAGAAGGGCTTCGAGGAGAACGTCGCCATAGTGACGCTCGTTCCCGGAATGCCGCCCGCTGTTCTGACGAACATCGTGGAGAGCGGGATCAAGGGGCTCGTGTTGCGAGGGTTCGGTACGGGCAACGTCGCATACGACTACCACGATACGATAGAACGGGCGGCGAAGCTCGGCATACCGGTCGTGGTGACCACCCAGTGTCTGCAGGGCGCGACGATGATGCATCTCTACGACCTGGGCGCGAAGCTGCTCGACCTCGGTGCCATCCAGGCGTACGACATGAGCATCGAGAGCACCGTGACGAAGCTCATGTGGGCCTTGAAGCGCGCCGACTCCATAGACGACGTGCGCGAGATCATGCACACGGACTTCTGCGGGGAGATATCCGTTCCGGGATCGCCCGGGGCGTAGGCCGACACTGGCGGAAAAGGCGCTATGAAGAAACACCAGGACGCATACGGTCGCGAGATCCACGACCACTACCTGGGCAAGGGCGGCTACGAGATCGTCGAGCGGGACGACGGCTACGTCGACGTGTCGAGCGGGCCAGAGATGTACTTCACCGCATACCGGGACTGGGGATCACACCTTCGGAAGGCTGCGGCCTACGCCCAGGGCCGCGTGCTCGATGTCGGATGCGGCGCCGGCAGACACTCGCTCTACTTCCAGGACAAGGGCCTAGACGTTCTCGGCATCGACGTATCGCCGCTCGCGATCAAGGTCGCGAAGCTGCGCGGGCTCAAGAGGACACGGGTCCTCGCGGTGACGAAGGTATCGAAGAGGCTCGGCAAGTTCGACACCATCGTCATGTTCGGTAACAACTTCGGGCTCTTCGGCGGCGCCGGGCGCGCGAAGTGGCTGCTGGCGAGATACCGGGCCATCACGAACGACGGCGCCCGCATCATCGTGGAGAGCGCGAACCCCTACGCCACGGCCAACAAGTGTCACATGAGCTACCACAGGCGCAACCGCAGGCGCGGTCGGATGGCGGGGCAGCTCAGGATCCGAGTGCGCTATCAGACCTACATCACACCGTGGTTCGACTACCTGCTCGTTTCTCCTGACGAGATGAAGGAACTCCTCGGGGGCACGGGTTGGCGAGTCGCGAAGTTGTTCGGGACGAGCGGTCCGGTCTACGCGGCGGTGATCGAGAAGAAGTAGCGGAGGTGACGATGCGAAGGGACATGGCAGGGCGGGCGATGTCGTTCGGCAGGACAGCGCGGAACGTGCAGCGGCTCATCTCGGCCGAACTCTGTGGTCGCGCTACCGTGCCGCTCGGGAAGAAGCTGTGGGGCTGGCGGCACGGCTTCACCAGCGAGTCGACCGCACGGTACGGGCTCACCCCGGAGAACGTGAACGACTACGTCAGCGACACCGCGCGCTACATCCGTACGCCGAGGATCAACGGGCCGTTTGCTTCGGCCCTGCTCAACAAGCTGGTGTTCTCGGGACTGGTCGTGAGTCACGGGGGGCCGGCGCCTGAGTACTACTGCTTCGCCTGCGACCACGGGCTTCTTCCCATCGGGGACCGGTACGATATGCGCGACGCGGACGGCGTGATAGCGGCGTGCATGACCGGCGAGCGCTTCGTCGTCAAGCCAGTCGGCGGGGGTGGGGGAGCAGGCGTGCGCGTCATTTCTTCGGCGGACGGTCGGCTCACCGTCAACGGCAAGGCGGTTGACAGAACTGAGTTCCGCGCGTTCATCGAGGGATTGTCCGGCGCGCTCATCTGCGAGTTCATCGTGCAGCACGACTACGCGACCACGATATTCCCGCACTCCACAAACTCCATACGCATCCTCTCAATGTGGGACTACGAGAAGGACGAACCGTTCCTCCCGTTCGCCGGACACAGGTTCGGCAGGACAGCGTCGATCCCGACCGACAACGTTTCGCAGGGAGGCATACCCGTTCAGGTGGACGTGGCGACCGGCGTGCTGAAATCCGCCTCGCTCGCACTGCGCGGACGGGAGAACGTCTGGCTCGACGAGCACCCGGACACGCACGCCCGCATCAAGGGTGTCCGTGTGCCGAACTGGGACATCGTGACCACCGGGCTCGTCGAGCTGGCGCGGCAGATGTCCTACATTCCCTACGTAGGCTGGGACGTCGTCGTGACCTCCGACGGGTTCCGCGTGATCGAGGGCAACAACTACCCCCACTTGGGACATCAGCTATTCGAGCCACTGCTTCGCGACCCGAGGGTGCGGGCGTTCTACGAGCGGTTCGGAGTTGTGTGAGACTTGAGAGAAGCATCAGGCGCGACAACCGGAGAGTGAAGCGCATGAGTGAATCCACTGGCCGTCGCAGACGCTTCGGCGCGTACGTTCTTCCGACCATCATTCTACTGTCGGTCGTGACCGGTCTGCCGGCGGGCGGGACCAGTGCGGCTGTGTCCGAGGCCACATCGTACCGCGTGCCGGACCAGGCGCTTGTCGACATCATCGATACGCCCAAGACGCCCAGGCTCAGCATAGGCCCGACCAGAGAATGGGGCATCCTGATATCGCGGCCGGGCTACCCGTCCATATCTGAGCTGGCAGAGCCCGAGCTCAAGCTCGCGGGGCTCAGAATCAAGCCTGACAGCTTCTCGCCGAGCCGCGTGTGGCCTAACAACAGGCTCGAGTGCATCCGCAGCGCTGATCTCGAGTCGCGACCGGTCACCGGCCTGCCGGAGATTCCCCGGATCACGAACGTCCGGTGGTCGCCGGACGGCGCCCGCGTGGCGTTCACGAACACGACCGCGCAGGGTGTGGAGTTGTGGGTGGCCGAGGTGGAGACGGGTGAAGCGCGGCCGCTCACCGGTCCCATCGTGAGCCTGACGGCGGGGGAGGCGCCCGCGTGGCTCGACGGCGGCGAGACCCTGGTCTGCTGTCTCGTGAACGCCGAGCGGGGCGGCGGATCGGCGCTTGAGGCTCCGCGTGTTCCCGAGGGTCCCATCGTGCAGGAGAACATCGGCACGAAGACGCCCGCCCGGACGTATCAGGACCTGCTCAAGAACCCGCACGATGAGGCGCTCTTCGAGCTGTACCTGACGTCCCAGCTCGCGCTGGTCGAACTGGACGGCACGGTGACGGCAGTCGGCGACCCCGCCATCACGTGGGACTTCGATCCGTCGCCGGACGGACGTTACATCCTTGTCCAGTCGCTGCACCGACCCTACTCGTACACGGTGCCCGCCTACCGTTTCCCGCTTCTCATTGAGATCTGGGATCTTGGGGGAGAGGTCGTGCACACGGTGGCCGACCATCCGCTCCGGGAGGAGATACCGATAGCGCGCGGGAGGGTGCAGACCGGTCCACGCAGCGTGATGTGGCGGGCCGACGCCCCGGCCACGCTCTGCTGGGCGGAGGCGCTGGACGGAGGCGACGCGGGTGCTGAGGCCACGGAGAGGGACAGGCTCTTCCTGCTGCCCGCCCCGTTCGACGGAGAGCCGACGGCGTGGATGACGTTCGAGCTGCGCTACGACGGCGTCTACTGGGGCCACGACGGACTGGCCATCGCCGGTGAGTGGTGGTGGGACGATCGCAGGATACGGGCGTGGAAGCTTCAGCCCGGTGCGCCTGACGATCCGCCGGAGCTTCTGATGGACTACTCCTGGCAGGACCGATACAACGACCCAGGCGAGCCCGTGATGGTGCGGAACGAGTACGGGCGCAGCGTCCTTCTGACCGCCGATGACGCCAACACTATCTTCCTCATCGGCGACGGGGCGTCTCCAGAGGGCGACAGGCCGTTCCTCGATACGTTCGACACGTACCACGGTGAGACGGCCAGGCTGTTCCGCTCTGAGGCGCCGTACTACGAGCGCCCGGTGCTCGTGATGAGCAAGGAGGCGCGTCACGTCATAACGAGACGCGAGTCGGTCGACGAGGTTCCCAACTACTTCATGCGCGACCTCGCGGACGGGACGCTCCGACAGCTGACCTTCTTCGCACATCCCACTCCGCAGCTCGCCGGTATCCAGAAGGAACTCATCCGCTACAACCGTGAGGACGGGCTGGACCTGACGGCGACGCTGTATACGCCTGCCGGCTACGACTCCGCGGTCGACGGCCCGCTCCCGATGTTGATGTGGGCGTACCCGAGGGAGTTCAAAAGCGCGGACGCCGCCGGGCAGGTCGACGACTCGCCGTACAGGTTCGACTGGGTCGGCTGGTGGTCGCCCGTGCTGTGGCTCACGCAGGGCTACGCCGCGCTGGACGGGCCGACCATGCCCATCATCGGTGAGGGCGACGCCGAGCCCAACGACACCTACGTCGAGCAACTGGTCGCAAGCGCCGCCGCGGCGATTGATGAGGTCGTCAGGCGAGGTGTTGCGGACAGGCACCGCATCGCGATAGGCGGACACTCCTACGGCGCATTCATGACCGCGAACCTGCTGGCGCACTCCGATCTCTTCGCTGCGGGGCTGGCGAGAACCGGGGCCTACAACAGGACGCTGACGCCGTTCGGGTTCCAGTCCGAGGGACGCACGCTGTGGGAGGCGCCCGAGGTCTACTTCGAGATGTCGCCGTTCATGCACGCGGACAAGATCAGGGAACCCATTCTGCTCGTGCACGGTGAGGAGGACAGCAACCCGGGGACGTTCCCCATGCAGAGCGAGCGGTTCTACAGCGCGCTCAAGGGGCACGGTGCGACGGTCAGGTTCGTCAAGCTGCCGTACGAGAGCCACAGCTACCGTGCGCGCGAGTCGCTTCTGCATCTCCTCTGGGAAACGCAGCAGTGGCTGGACGAGTACGTCAAGAACGCGCCTGAGCCTGCGGACACCGAGTGAGCCGCCAACTTCTGCGTGCTCTACGGGTCCAATGTGTACAGGGAGCGGCGCCGCGAGCGTCTGACGGGCGCCGGGACAGACAAGGAGAGAGCAGTGACCGATGAAGCTCTGCCTGCACAGATCCTCGACAGCCTCGTCGACCCCGTGCTCGTCGCTGACACCGAGCACACCATCGTCTACATGAACAGCGCCGCCGTCGACCACTACACCGGAGGCGAAGCGCTGATGGGAACGTCGCTTCTCGACTGCCACAACGAGGACTCGCGGGGAATGATGGTCGAGGTTCTCGCCGCACTTCAGGCCGGCGAGGAGGAGCGGCTCATCTCCGACAACGAGAAGAAACGCATCTACATGCGGGCGGTGCGCGGCGAGGGGGGCGAGGTCGTCGGCTACTACGAGCGGTACGAGCCGAAGGCCGCGTAGGACTCGACTCCTGGCGCGGTTCTGTCCGGTCCGTCCGGGCACTCGGTCCGGGCACACGGGAGGAGGAAAGACATGAATGCGACCACATCGCGCGGAGTGGTCTCGCTGCTTGTGCTTGCGGTGCTTACGGTTCCCATTACGGCCGGGTGCGGCGGCGAGGAACCGGCGGCCGTGAGCGAGGCCGGGGGCGCGGCAGGAAACGTGGCCACCGCCAGGGCGGCCAGTGAGGACGTCGCCGCTCTGGTCGACGGCGGAAACCAGTTCGCGTTCGACCTCTACGGCAGGTTGGCCGGAGACGGCAACTTCTTCTTCTCGCCCTACAGTATCTCAACAGCGCTCGCCATGACGGCAGCGGGTGCGCGCGGTAACACCGAGCGCGAGATGGCGACCGTGCTGCACTTCCCGACGGAGGGCGTCGAGGGCGAGCCCTCGTTCATCAGCCGCGAGCGTGTCATCGCCTCGTTCGGTTCTCTCCAGGAAGGCCTGGTCGCTTCCCGCGAGACGCGCGGCTACGAACTCCACATCGCCAACAGCCTCTGGGGACAGGAGGGCTATCCGTTCAAGGAGTCCTTCCTGGACCTCGTCGAGAAGCACTTCGGCGGCGGGTTCAATATCGCGGACTTCAAGCGCAACGCGGACGCGGAGAGAGTCAGGATCAACCAGTGGGTGGAGGAGGCGACGCGCGAGAAGATAGAGGACCTCATTCCCCCGGGCGGGGTCGACGGGCTGACCACGCTGGTGCTGACGAACGCCGTCTACTTCAAGGGCCAGTGGTTGTCGAGGTTCGACGAGGAGAGGACCAGTGACGCTACCTTCCACGGAACCGGCGGCGACGCGACTGTCCCGATGATGTACCAGAAGGGCGACTTCCGGTACTTCGAGAACGAGGACGTGCAGGTTCTCGAGATGCCGTACCGCGGCGAGGAGATCTCGATGCTGGTCGTCCTGCCCCGGCCCGAGAGCCTCGTCAACCTCAGGGTCATTGAGAGTCGTCTGACCCCCGAGATGCTCTCCGACTGGTCAGGGCGCCTCCACGAGCAGGAGCTCAAGGTCTACTTCCCGCGATTCGAGATGACATGGGGAACCGAAGACATCTCCAAGCACCTGGCAGCACTCGGTATCCGCAACGCGTTCGGGAAGAGGGCCGACTTCTCAGGCATGACCGACCTCAGGGACCTCTTCATCGCCTCGGTCTTTCACAAGGCCTTTGTCGCTGTCAACGAGGAGGGAACGGAGGCCGCCGCGGCGACGGCCGTGGTGATGGAGCGGCTGGCGATCATGGAGGAGACGATCTTCAGGGCCGACCATCCGTTCCTGTTCGTCATCCGTGATGACGCCACGGGCAGTATCCTGTTCATGGGGCGGGTCGCGGACCTGGGGTAGCCGATTGCTGTAAGATTGGTCGCCCCGGGCCGGCGTGGCGGTGGCGACCGGACGATTCCCGCGTGGGCGCCGGCGGGTGGCGACACGTTCACGGGCCGGCGT
The DNA here is from genome assembly GCA_030613615.1 of Candidatus Eiseniibacteriota bacterium. GTDB lineage: Bacteria > Joyebacterota > Joyebacteria > Joyebacterales > Joyebacteraceae > JALGZG01. The sequence goes on along the minus strand of JAUWLR010000003.1, from coordinate 11,722 downwards.
GGCGGCGACACGTTCACGGGCCGGCGGTGGGCGACACGTTCACGCGCGGTCCACGTGCGAGGGGGAGCGAGACCGTATGGCTGGAGGGCATTCCCGGCTCAGCAGATTCAGGCGTCGAGTGACGCGCTCAGACGCGTTCGTGGGGTTCATCTCGTCCCTGTCGAGCGTCGTCATCCGCGTGTACTCGCGGACCCTCCGGATCGAGAGGGACACTCATCCGGAGGCCGCGGCGCTCGACCCGGCGAAGGTGCTCTACGCGTTCTGGCACGGCCGGCAGTTTCTTCTGGTTCCGTCGTTCCGCCACGAAGGTATAGCCGTCATGAGCGACCTCTCGTGGGCAGGCAGGATTCAGGCGGGCATCATGACCAGGCTGGGTTACCACATCGTCAGAGGTTCGAGCAGGCGTCGCGCGGTTCAGGCGCTGGCCGAGATGAAGCGGACTCTGGAGTCGGGATGCTCCGCGGCGTTCGCGGTCGACGGTCCCAGCGGGCCCGCGTACAAGTCGAAGCCCGGGATCCTCTATCTGGCGGAGAAGCTTGGTTACCCCATCGTGCCCGTTGCTACGACAGCACGCCCCTCGTGGAGGGTACGGAGCACATGGTGCCTCTACATGATGCCCGCACCGTTCTCGAAGTGCCTCGTACTGCTGGGTAAGCCGATAGCCAGGGCGGCCGATGGTGCGCTCGAGGCGGAGGAACTGGACGACATACTCGTGGAGCTGACGAGGGCCGCGGACGAGCGGGTGGGACTCGAGGCTCAGGCGGAGCAGAGCGCGCCGGTGTGAGGGCGCCGAGTTTGTCAGCTTTTTGGCAGCTTCGGTCTCACCATAACGACCTTCTCGCGCGCGACGATGGCCAGACCGGGCTTGCCGCCGCGCACCTTTCTCACATGTCGCTTCTCGGTGTAGCAGACAGAGACCTTCGACGACTTGCCGGCCTTGCTGTGGAACGCCGCGATCGCGGCGGCCTCCAGAATAGCCTGCTTGTCGGGCTCTGCCTTCTGCCCGGACTTCCTCAGAACGACGTGCGAGCCGGCGGTCTGCCTCGCGTGGAACCAGAGGTCGTCAGGACGCGCCATCTTGTGTGTCAGGAGGTCGTTGTCGCGATTCGATTTCCCGACGAGGACCTCCCAGCCTCCCGAGATCCTGTAGGTCCGGAACCTGACGCGTTCCTTCGGCGCCTTCCTGTCTGAGACCACAGGCTGGGTCGGCAGGAAGCGCCCCTCGAGCACGGTGAGTTCATCGGCTGACGCGCCGGCGAGCGACTCCGACGCGTTCTGCAGCTGCGTGGCCTTCTCCTCCAGCTCTCCCAGACGGACGGGCGCCCGTTCGCTCCTGCGCTCGGCCTTGCGCGCGCGCCGGAAGAGGGACTCGGCGTTCTGCTGCGGACCGAGCCTGGGGTCGAGCTCGATCACGACGGGCGTCGAGTCGTCGTAGTCCATGATGGTGACACTGGACTTGCCGCGTCCTATCTCAGCCTGACGCGTCAGCAGCAGCTGGCCCATGTGCCGGTACTGGGCGGCGTTCTCCGAGTCGTCGATCTCGACCTGGACCTTCTCCATCGCCCGCCGCGTTCGCCTCAGGCGACGCTCGACGATCCGCTCGAGCGCGTCGCGGCGCCGCGCCAGGTCCAGCTCCGGCCACAGCTCTGTGAACATGAAACAGGCGGCGGCGTTCAGCGAATCGAACTCGCGCGTTTCCTCCGCGGGCTCGTTGCGGTCCTCCGAGGACAGCCTGGCGTGCGGCCTGCCCCGGTCGTCGTGCCACGTGGCGACGGTCGGCGCGGGCGCGGCGGTCTCGGGTGCGGCGGTCTCGGGTGCGGCAGCTGCCTGCGTCGCGTGCCCGTCCGTGAGAGACAGCGAGGGTCTGCGCCCGAGGTCGATGGTCAGCCATCTCTCGATGGTGCGGCCCACCTGGCTGGTCCACCTGAGGTGGGCGAGCGCGCCGGGTCGGTCGTCGAGCGGAGCGAGAGACACGAGTGTGGAGCCGCGCAGCTGGGACGCGAAGGGCGGCGCGGCGGCGCGCCCCGGCGCGAGTGCGAGTCTGGAATCGTCCAGGAGGAAGAGGATGGGCAGGGCCTTCAACGTGACCGCGCCGAGGAACAGGCGGCGGTCACCTGCGAGCTCGAGGATCAGGCAGTCGGCTCCGGGAGCCATGACATCCGCTACCTTGGCGCCGGCTACTCGTGGACCGATCTCAGCGATGAGCTTCCGTGCCGTCGTGGAATCCAAGTCGTACTCCGGTGGTGGTGCGCCGCAGGCAGCGTGCAGACCCGCAGGCGGGAAGGCATTGGCCGCGCCCGGATGCGCTTCAAGCTCCTGTGCGAGGCTACAGTCTACGGCAGGTGAGCGCTCCAGTCCAGAGACTGCGCCGTTCACGGTCAGCGTAATCCCGCAATCGCCTGAAATCGCCCGAATGCTCTGGATTTCATTGACCGGCCCGGGTTGAGGACGTATAGTACGTGGTTATCGCAATAACCCAGAAGGAGGGAAGCCCGTGCTCAGGAGCATGACCGGCTACGGTTGCTCGGAGAAGAGCGGCGAGGAGCGGCGTGTCAGGGTGGAGGTACGCTCCGTCAACCAGCGGTTCCTCGACGTGCAGATCAAGGCGCCCCGGACGATGCTCCGGGTCGAGGACAGGATCCGGAAGCTCGTCGAGTCGGTGCTGGCACGCGGTCGGGTCACCGTCTATATTGAATGGAAGAGCGCCGCCGATGAGAGCCCTTCCATAGACATCCACGCGGCGCACGAGCTCGTCAGGCAGCTCAGGCTGCTCGGTGAGGAGCTCTTCGTCCCCGGTGAGGTGGATCTCTCCGTCGTCACGCGATTCCCGCAGATCTTTCAGCAGTCCGGCGACGTGGCCGGCGCGGACGAGGTCTGGTCGTCTCTCGAGCCCGTGCTGTCGGAGGCACTGGGCGGGCTCCTCGCGATGCGCGAAGCCGAGGGAGCGAAACTCAGTGAGGAACTGGCGGGGCGGCTTGACGCCATCGACGGGATCGTGACGGCGCTGGACGAGTTCTCCGCCGGCGCCGCCGAGGCGATGAAGGAGCGGCTCACCGCCAGGATCGCGAAGCTCCTCGATGGGTCCATCCCCGTTGACGAGACGCGCCTCGCGCAGGAGGTCGCCATCGCGGCCGAGCGCGCCGACTACACCGAGGAGATCGTGAGGCTGAGGGCACACATCTCGCAGTCGCGCGAGTGCCTGAACGCCGATGAACCCGTCGGCAAGAGGTTCAACTTCCTCGTGCAGGAGATGCTGAGGGAAGCGAACACGACCGGGTCCAAGGGCGGCGATGTCGGCGTCACCGGTCCAGTGCTGTCGCTCAAGGAAGAGATCGAGAAGCTCCGCGAGCAGGTCCAGAACGTGGAGTGAAGGAGGCTAGGGGGTTGAACAACCTTCTCCTGAACATCGGCTTCGGCAACGTGGTGGCGTCTGATAGGGTCGTGGCCATCATCACGCCCGGTTCGGCGCCGGTCAAACGGCTCAAGGACCACGCGCGCGACACCGGGAAACTCGTCGACGCGACCCAGGGTCGAAGGCCCCGCGCGGTCATCGTCACCGACAGCGACCACGTTATTCTGTCCGCTGTCGCGGCCGAGACCATCACGCAGAGGCTCGAGGGCCGCGACGACCACTCGGATTCCCAGTGACATCGACCTGCCACGACTGCCGGAGGGCAGAGTGAACCGCACGGCGTTTCCCATCGTTGTATCCGGCCCATCGGGCGTCGGCAAGTCGACCATCGCGAGAAGGGTGCTCAAGGAAGATCCCGGCACCGCGTACTCGGTGTCGGTTACGACGCGCCCGCCGAGGCACGACGAGCGGGACCGCGCGCACTACGAGTTCGTGTCGGATGAACGGTTCGACGAGCTTGTCGAGGCCGGAGACCTCGCGGAGTGGGCGGTCGTGCACGGCTTTCGCTACGGTACGCGGAAGCGCGTAGTAGACGAGATCGCAGCGTCCGGGAAGAACGTCGTGATGGACGTCGATGTCCAGGGCGGGATGTCGATCAAGAAGCTGTACCCGGAGAGCGTACTCGTGTTTGTTCTGCCGCCGTCGCCCGAGGTTCTGGAGACCAGGCTGCGCAGCAGAGCGACGGACGACGCGGACGTCATAGAGACGAGGCTCAAGAACGCGATCGGCGAGCTGGACTGGGCCGACAGATACGACCACAGGGTGGTGAACGACGACCTGGACGTGGCCGTCCGGGAGACACTCGATATAATCGCGAAAGAACGACAGGCGAAGTCCGAACCGGTTTCGTAGTAGACGAGCCGGGGGAGACTGACAGACGGAGGGTAGCGATGGACCCGCTCAAGAAGAACGATCTCCTCAAGTACGCGAAGAACGAGTTCCTGGGCGCCGTGCTCGCGGCGAAGGTCGCGCGGCGCCTCCACGCGATGGATCCGGACCAGCGGCCGGACGCGGAGGCGAAGTGCACCTCACTTGCGCTCAAGCTCATCACCGACGGTGCGGTCGAGTACGAGATCATCGAGACCGAGGACGAAGCCGCGGAAGACCTCGACGACGAGTAGCCCCGGAGGCCACCATCGAATGGGAGATCTGCTGGCAGGAAAAGTGGTTGTGCTGGGCGTCACGGGCAGCGTCGCCGCGTTCAAGACCCCGCACATCGTAAGCAGACTGGCGTCGCTGGGTGCCAACGTCATCGTCGTGATGACGGAGAACGCGACGCGGTTCATAGCGCCCCTGACGTTCGAGACGCTCTCGGGCAACGAGGTCGTTGTCAGTATGTGGCCCGAGACGAAGGTCGGTGTCACGGAGCTTGAGGAGGCCGTGTCGGAGACCGAGCGGCTCAGGCACGTGAAGCTCAGTGAAGCGGCGGACCTTGCCATCGTCGCTCCGGCGACGGCCAACATCATCGGCAAGATGGCCGGTGGGATCGCCGATGACTTCCTGTCGACCGAGCTACTGGCAATGACCTGTCCCGTGCTCGTCGCGCCCGCCATGAACGTCAATATGCTCCTGTCCGACGCGGTCACGGAGAACCTCACGACCCTGAAGGAGCGCGGTGTCGTCATAATCGAGCCGGAAGAGGGCAGGCTCGCCAGCGGTGCCGTGGGGCGCGGTCGTCTGGCCGCCCCCGACGCCATCGTCGACGCGGCGCTCGCCGTGCTGGTGCCGGGGGACCTCGCGGGGAAGCGCGTCGTGGTCACGGCCGGGCCGACCGAGGAACCCATTGATCCGGTACGGCACATCGGCAACCCATCGACGGGCAAGATGGGATTCGCGTTGGCGGAACGCGCTCTCTCTCGCGGCGCCGAGGTCGTTCTCATCTCCGGCCGTACGGCGCTCGAGCCGCCCGCCGGCGTGAGATTCGTCCGCGTGGGCACGACCAGAGAGATGCTCGATGCCGTCCTTGCGGAACTTCCGGAACTCCACCTGCTCGTCATGGCGGCCGCCCCGGCCGACTACCGTCCATCGGATGTCCCGGAGCACAAGATCAAGAAGCGCGCTGACATACTGAATATCGAGCTCGTCCGGACCGAGGACATCCTGAGTGAGGTCGCGAGCAGGAAGCAGCTGGGACAGGGTGTGGTAGGTTTCGCCGTGGAAACCCGGGACGAGGTACCCAACGCCAGGAAGAAGCTCGAAGAGAAGAGCCTGGACCTTGTCGTGGTCAACAACCCGATGGTTGAGGGCGCGGGTTTCGGCACGGACACGAACATCGCTACCGTCATCGGGCGGACCGGGCTGGAGGAGAGCGTGGGCAAGGTCTCCAAGAGTGAGCTTGCTGACATCGTCCTGACGTTCGCCATTCACGAACTGGGGTGGGGAAAGATAGATGGCTAGCGGACGCGACGAGGCCAACAAGCTCGCGGCGGAGTACTTCAGACAGCTCGGTGAAGCAGGCGAGACCGAGATCTATCTGCCGTCTGTCCCGGGCCGCGCGGATGCTCCGAAGGCACACTCGACTGTGAAGACCTCTGATGTCGCAGCGACCCCGGAGGCGCCCGACGTCACCGCGACACCGGAGGCGCCCGACGTCACCGCGGCCCCGGAGGCGCCCGACGTCACCGCGACACCGGAGGCGCCCGATGTCCCCACGGTCGAGATCGTCAAGGTCAAGCTCGCGTTCTCGAGGGAGGCGACGACGGGCGATATGTTCGCCGGGTCCACGGGACTCGAGACGTGCACGACGCTTGAGCAGGTCGAGGCCAGGTCGGTCGGCTGCCAGAACTGTGAATTGGCGGGCGGTCGCACGAACGTGGTCTTCGGCGCCGGCAACCCGAACGCGCGCCTGATGTTCATCGGCGAGGCGCCCGGTCGTGACGAGGACATCCAGGGGATCCCGTTCGTGGGGAGATCGGGACAGCTTCTCAACAAGATTCTCGAGGCCGCCGGGATCGAGCGCGACGACGTCTATATCGCTAACATCATCAAGTGCAGGCCGCCGAACAACCGCACGCCTTTGACCAACGAGATCGAGGCCTGCCTCCCGTACCTGGGCAGGCAGGTCGCGCTGATCGCTCCGAGGGTCATATGCACGCTGGGGCTTCCCGCGACGCAGACGCTCCTGGGTATCCGTGGGTCGATGGGAAGTCTGCGAGGGAAGATGTACGTGGAAGGCAACGTCAAGGTCATCCCGACGTACCATCCGGCGGCCGCTCTGAGGGACCCCAAGTACAAGCGACCGATCTGGGACGACATCCAGTTGATCAAGCGGGAGTACGTGAAAGCGTAGGACGTTATCCCCGAAGAGAGAAGAACAGATGGCACAGCGACCGACAGGCCGGGGTTGTTCTGGCGGACGAAGATGCGAGCGAGTCGTGCTACGATGTCGTCAGGGCACGTGCCGAGGGAGTGCCGGGGAAGTGGCTCACCGGTCACGACAAGGAGGAAGAGCGTGAAGAGCAACGTCGGTTCCGCTGATCGGATCGTGCGAGTGGTCCTCGGCCTGGCCCTGCTTGCGCTGGGGCTGTTCGTCATGCCAGGCGGTGTCTGGGGGCGGACTCTCATCGTCATCGGCGCCATCTCGCTGGTGACCGGGCTGGCAAACAGATGCCCGGCATACGCGCTCTTCAAGATCAACACGTGCAAGGTGAAGTAGGCGAGACCGCGAACCACATCACTAACGGGAGGCGCGCCCAATGAAGGCGAAATACATTTCCCTTGTGCTCCTTTCATCGATTCTGATCTGCTGGGCGCTCGCGGGCTGCCAGTCGGCGAGCTACGAGGTCCGCTACGAGGTCGCGGTCAACGAGGCCGTGATCGAAGAGAACGTCCCCGAGACCGGTCCCGGGACCGAGGAGATAGCCGTCAAGATCGAGTGGTCTGCGACGAGCGCTGGTCTGAGTGCCCACTTCACGAACCCCGCTGACACCACGGCCGCGATTCTCTGGGAAGAAGCGACGTTCTTGTACAGGTCCGAGGAACGGGAGGCCCTGGTTTCCACGGCGCCCCACGCGGGCCCGGAGCTGCCTCAGCCACCCACGCTGATCCCAGGACTTGGGCAGACGGTCGTCGGCATGCTGCCGCTCTCGCACGCCGAGTGGGAGTGGTTCCCCAGCAAGGCTATGGGCGGGTCCTGGAACGCCTCGTCCGAGTTCTTCGGCGTCACGCTCACCTCCGGGCAGAGCAAGTCCGAGCTGCAGTCCCTTGCGGAGACGGCGATAGGCAAGAGAATGATGATCGAGCTTACTGTTCGGACGGGGAGTCGTGTGCTCACCCACATCTTCGACGTCCGCGTGACGAGTGCAGAGGTGTTTGCCTCGTACCATTAGCCAAGTGTGCCGGAGGCGGGTATGGCAACCAAGGAGAGAACAACACGGGAGACGGTGCGGGCGGCCGTGGCCGACCGCATCCCGCCGCAGGCGATCGATGCCGAGATAGCCGTCATAGGCGCGATGCTCCTCGACACGTCGGCGGTCGGGGCGGTCAGTGAGGTCCTCGACGATACCGCGTTCTACAAGGGCGCCCACAAGAAGATCTTCAGGGCCGTCATCGAGCTTTTTTCCAAGGAAGAGGCCGTCGATCTGGTCACGGTGACCCAAGAGCTCAAGCGGCAGAAGGTGCTGGATGACGTGGGTGGGGCCGCTTATCTGTCGCAGGTCCTGGGCAGCGTTGCCACGACCGCGAATGTGCGGCACCACGCGAAGATAGTCCTCGAGAAAGCGATTCTGAGGAAGCTCATCAGCGTCGCGACGGAGGTTGTGCAGGAAGCGTACGACGCGGGGGGCGAAGCTGCCGACATCCTCGACCGGGCCGAGCACGCTATCTTCGAGATCGCTCAGGCGCGCGTCCACCGCGACTTCGTGCCGATGCGCGAGATCCTCAAGCACAGCTTCGAGGTCATTCAGGAACTCTACGACAAGAAGCAGCACGTAACCGGGATCGCGTCCGGCTTCGACGACCTCGACGCGCTGACCTCGGGTTTTCAGAAGGCTGAGCTCATCGTCATCGCGGGGCGGCCGTCGATGGGGAAAACGGCCTTCGCCCTCAACGTTGCGGCGCATGCCTCGATCGACGGCAAGACGCCGACCGCTGTCTTCAGCCTGGAGATGGGGAAAGAACAGCTGGTCCAGCGCATGCTGTGCTGCGAGGCGCGCGTCGACGGGCACAAGCTTCGGACCGGGTACCTCGCGGACAAGCAATGGTCGGACCTGACGACGGCGGCCGGGCTCCTGTCGGAGTCGGCCATCTACATCGACGACACGCCGTCTATGAACGTGCTCGAGATGCGGTCGAAGGCCAGAAGGCTCAAGGCCGAGTCCGACATCGGACTCGTCATCGTCGACTACCTCCAGCTGATGCGTGGGCTCGGACGTCCCGAGAACCGCCAGCAGGAGATCTCTGAGATCTCGCGCTCGCTCAAGGCGCTCGCCAAGGAACTCGACGTTCCCGTGCTGGCGCTGTCACAGCTGTCTCGGGCGGTGGAGTCGCGGGGCGGCGACCGGAGGCCCATCCTCTCGGATCTCAGAGAATCGGGCGCGATCGAGCAGGACGCGGACGTGGTCATGTTCATCTACCGGGCCGAGCAGTACGACCGCACGCCCGAGAACATCGGCCGCGCCGAGATCATCATCGGCAAGCAGAGGAACGGTCCGACGGGAACCGTACACCTGGCGTTCCAGTCCGAGTGCACACGGTTCGACAACCTCAGCAGGAGGACCGAGGAGCCCTTTGAGGAACTCTAGTTTCGCGCCCGGGCACGCGATCACTCACGCGGGCGCGGGCCTGTTCGGCACCATAGGCCGCGTGGCCATCGGACTCGTCACCGAGGTCGGATTTGCGAGCGTCCTTCTCTGGCGCTCCGCACGGGCCCTGCGGAAGCTCGGGCGGTCCGCGCCGCTGGTCATCGAGCAGGCACGGCGCATCGGCGTCGAGTCGCTCCCTCTCGTTATCATGACCTCTGTTTTCACCGGCGCGGTGACGGCCGTCCAGGCGGCCTATCAGCTGAAGGACTTCGTTCCCAAGATCTATCTTGGCACGGCCATCTACAAGTCGGTGGTCATCGAGCTTGGGCCCGTGCTGACGGCTCTCGTCGTCGGCGGGCGCGTCAGCGCGTCCATCGCGGCGGAACTCGGTACCATGCGCGTCACCGAGCAGATCGACGCCATGGACGCGATGGGCATCGACCCGGTCAGGTATCTCACGATGCCGCGCATAGTCGCTGCCCTCGTGATGCTGCCGGTGCTCACGGTGTTCGCGGACATACTGGCCATCGGCGGCGGGTTTTTCGTCTCGAACGCGTCCCTGGACCTGTCGCCCAAGATCTTCATCGAGGGGATGAAGATGCACTTCGTCGCGCGCGATGTCATGAGCGGACTCCTCAAGGCGTTCGTCTTCGGTGGCATCATCTCGCTCATGGGCTGCGCCGCCGGTCTCCGCACCTTCGGGGGGGCCGTCGGCGTAGGCGCGGCGGCGACGAGGGCCGTCGTCACGAGCTGCGTGCTGATACTGGTGAGCGACTACGTTCTGGCCGTTCTGCTGTTCCAGATCATCTTCAGTGCATAGTCCGGCGGCTTTCCCGTGGAGCGATGAATGACCGAGAGACCCGACAGAGGCACGACCGAGAGACCTGACAGAGGCACGACTGCGGGACCCGACAGAGGCGCGACCGCGGGACCCGGCAGAGGCACGACCGCGGGACCCTGCAGCGGCACGACCGCGGGACCCGGCAGAGGCACGACCGCCAGGCCCGTCATCGAGGTGCGCGACCTCTGGAAGTCGTTCGGGGACCAGGAGGTCCTGCGTGGTATCAACCTCACCGTTCTCGACGGCGAGACGATGGTGGTTCTGGGACCGTCGGGATGCGGCAAGAGCGTGCTTCTCAAGCACGTGATCGGTCTCATGAAGCCGGACCGCGGCTCGATCATCGTGGAGGGCAACGAGCTTACGGGACTGGACGCGCGCGAGCTCAAGGATCTCAGAATGCGCTTCGGTATGGTCTTTCAGGGTGGGGCGCTCTTCGACTCGATGACGGTCGGGGAAAACGTGGGCCTGCCGCTCAAGGAGCACCGGGGCATCAAGGGCGACGAACTCGCGGACCTCGTTGAGACGAAGCTCGAAATGGTGGGACTCGCCGAGGTGTCGCACCTTCAGCCCTCTGAGCTCTCGGGCGGCATGAAGAAGCGCGTGGCTCTTGCGCGCGCCATCGCGCTCGACCCGGACATCGTCCTCTACGACGAGCCGACTACCGGGCTGGACCCCATCATGGCCGAGCAGATCAACGAGCTCATCAGGGCGCTTCAATGCAAGATCAATGCTACGTCGATCGTCGTCACGCACGACCTGCACAGCGCCAAGTTCACGGGCGACAAGATCGCCCTGATGCACGACGGCAGGATCGAGCTCTGCGGAACGATGGACGATCTCAGACGTAGCGACAACGAGGCCGTGAGGACCTTCATCGCTCGCGGTCACGCGCCGGCGATCGGATCGACGGCGGACGCCCGTCCGACAGACTCGGAGGTGTTCGAGTAAGAGGGGCGACCGCCAACCGGGCACCGCGAACCACGTGTCACGCCTCCGGCCGGAGGACCACATGGGAATCCAAGGGGGAACGCAATGACCGAACACGCGAACGAGGTGAGGGTGGGGATCACCCTGACGGTCGCGGGATTGCTGCTCGTGGCGGGCATTCTGTGGCTGGGTGGCTTCTCCTTCGGTGAGAGCCGTTACGGGTTCAGCATCATGTTCACAGAGGTCTCGGGGCGGGTTGCGGGGGACAAGGTGACTGTGGCCGGCCTCGACGCTGGTGAGATCATCTCACTGAAGCTCGCGCCGTTCGGTAAGGTGGTTGCCGAGGTGGAGGTGGACAACGACATCAGGATCCCCATCGACTCGCGCATCTCGGTTGCCAGCTACGGCCTCATCGGGGCGAAGGTCATATCGGTCATACCCGGCGGAAGCGACGTCTACGTCGAGCAGGGCACCGTCGTTCAGGGGGTGTATGAGAAGGGACTTGGTGACGTCGTGCACGCGATGGGCGAGGCTCTCGCCGGCATCCAGGCCGTCCTGAAGTCGGCGGACGAGATCCTCACTGACCAGGAGGGCAAGGACCTCGTCAAGCAGGCGCTTGTCAACGCGAACGCCGCCTCCTTCGATCTCAGGCAGGCGACGGCCGACCTCAGCGTGATGGCGACCGAGCTCAGGGTGTTCGTCAGTGAGAAAAAGGACCCGGCCGGTGAGGCCATAGACGCGATGGAGACCGCCGTCGTCGGATTCGCGGAAGTGACAGGCGAGCTCAAGACCATCTCCGCG
>JAUWLR010000070.1 GCA_030613615.1 Candidatus Eiseniibacteriota bacterium | reverse complement strand
GTGAAACACCCGGCTCTTCATGGAGAGGATCTCGAGCCTCGGGACGGCGCCGTTCGGCACGGCGATGAAACGCCCGAAGCCGGGCAGGTTGGGCGCCCCCTTGTCGTTCGGCAACATGACGCCGGGAATCGAGATCTGCTGAAAGACCGTGCCATCGACATCGACATCGTCGATGCTCATCTGGTCGAGTTTGAGGGAGACATCGACGTAGGAGTCGGTCATCATCGGCATGATGAGCCCGGCCTGCCCGCGATTCTCCTCGAAGAAGAAGGTACTGGCCGGTGAAGACACGGCAACGAGCACCAGTGCCGCTGCGATCCATGGAGCAACTCTCATGACTTCCCTCCTGACCACACTGCTGCGCGGGGAACGCACATAAACACGTGTCGGCTGCCACCGCGTTCTTGACCGCCGACCCCAGAGAATATAGGTCATTATACCACAAGTCAGGCATCTTGACACGCACTATCCTCACGTCTGATGCGGAGTTGCCAAGACCGCCCGGCTGGGCGCTCGGTAGCTGAGTCCCGGATTCGCTCAGACGGCCCGGCTGGGCGCTCGGAAGTTGAGTCCCGCATCACAAAAGAGCGGCGCCGGGGTCGGAAACCCCGGCGCGCAGTCACGTTCTCGTCTGTCCGGCATCCATATCGCGCGCCGCTCGGGCGCTCTCGTCTAGCCGTCTACTGTCGCCTCGAGGCGTTCGGCCACCCGCTGTCCCAACTTCCGGCACTCATCAAGGTCCTTCTCGTCCGGGACGAACTGTACGCTCAGCCCCTCGGACACGAGCTCGACCTTCATCTCCTTGAGTATCGCGTTGATCTGCGGCACTCCCTCGCCGCTCCACCCGTACGACCCAAAGGCCGCTCCAATGAGGTTCCTCGGTCGCAGGCCCTTAAGGTAGAGGAAGACATCACCGAGGCTTGGGAACATGTTGTTGTTGATGGTCGGCGTTCCGACCAAGAGCGCCCCCGCCTCGAGCAGCTCGGCCGCAACGTCGCTGCGGTGACTCCCCTGGAGAGGAACGAGACTCGGCCGCGCGCCACCGGCCGCCAGACCGTCGGCGATCGCACGCGCCATCTTCGCGGTGCTGCCCCACATTGTGTCGTAGACGACCACCGCCTTGAGCGTCGGCTTCTGCTCGGACCACTTCGCGTAGCCCTCGACGATCATGTCGAACCTGCTTCTCCAGATGGGCCCGTGGTCGGGCGCCACCAGTTTGAACGGGAGATCCAGTTCCTTGACGCGCTCCAGCAGCTTCTTCACCATCGGCGAGTAGGGCATCAGGATGTTGGCGTAGTACTTCGCGGCCTCGTCGTAGAGCACGGCCTCGTCGACGCCGTCGTCGAAGCGCTCCGTCGAGGCCAGGTGCATCCCGAACGCGTCCTGCGAGAACAGCAACTCGTCGGCGGGAAGATAGGTGAACATGCTGTCCGGCCAGTGAAGCATGCGTGTCTCGAGGAACTGCAGCTCGACGTCGCCGAGGCTCAGCGTGCCGCCATCCTCGACAGGCGTGACGTCGAAGCGCCCGTGGAAATGGCTCTGCAGGGCCTTTACGCCCATCTTCGACGCGACGATCTGCTCCGGCTCAATCAGATCCACCACGTCCGGCAGACAGCCCGAGTGGTCCATCTCCGCGTGATTCGACACGATGATGCTGATGTCGGAAGGATCAACGACCGACGCTATCCGCGCGAGGAGCTCGTCCCTGAACGGGGCCTTGACGGTATCGATCAGCGCGATCTTGTCCGCGAGAACCAGGTAGGCGTTGTAGGTCGTGCCGCGGTTGGTCGCGTACCCGTGGAAGTCACGGATCTCCCAGTCGACGGCTCCGACCCAGTGGACGTGCTCGCTTATCTTGACCGCACCGAACGACGTCAGCATCTGCTGCTCCTCCTCCTGGTCGTCCTAGTTTCTGTCCGAGTCCGCCGGCGGTGTGTAGACGCGCGTGCCCAGCTCTCTGTCGAGCATGAGCAGACCCTGACCGTTGTCGCCGATGAGCTTGAGCTGCTGGCGGATGGAATCCGCCGTGTCCTCTTCCTCCACCTGCTCCGTTACGAACCAGCGAAGGAAGTTGTCCGTGGCGTGGTCCGAGAGCTCGAGAGCGAGGTCGACCAGCTTGTTGATGAGCCCCGTCACCATCTGCTCGTGCGCGAGCGTCTGCTCGAACACCTCGAGCGGGGAGCTCCAATCCGACGGCGGGGCGTCGATGGCGCCCAGCCGAACGCGGCCTCCGCGCTCGCCGACGTAGGCGAACATCTTGAGCGCGTGAACCTGTTCCTCCCCGAACTGCGCCCTCATCCACCGTGCGAACCCGCTTAAGCCCTCGCCGTCGTAATACGCCGCCATCGAGAGGTACAGGTACGCCGAGTACATCTCCGCAACGATCTGATCGTTGAGTGCCTTCTCCATCTTCACGTCAAGCATGGGGTCCATTCCTTTCGCTCGACCCGCCGTTTGCGGGCGCTCTCCTCTTGTTCAACGGAGTCCGGTCATTGTATCACGGCGCCGCCCGCCCATCACGATGACTTCCGCCCAGCATCACGACGACTTCCGGCCGGCGTGGCCGAAGAGCAGCGCCTCCTCGCTCAGATCGTCTCGGATGCCGAGTCGAGTCAGGGCGAAGTCGTACTTCACAGGATCGTCCGGGCTGAACTCCCTGAATGCGCTCGTTACTTCCAGAGCGGTGCGACCGTTTGCCTGCCTGCGGTCGGTCAGCCCGAGGGTCAGTGAAAGCCTGTGCATGTGTGTGTCCAACGGGACGATGAGCTTCGACGCCGGCACGGCGTCCCAGCCGCCGGGATCCACGTCGTCGCTCCTCACCATCCACCGCAGGAAGAGGTGCAGACGCTTGCAGGCGCTGCCTAGCTCCGGGTCGGGCAACGGGCAGGAACCCTCTACGCCCGACGCCACGCACGATGCGTCCGCTATGGCGCCGACGAAGGAGGTCAGTGCCGGGAGCACCGTCTCGTCCTCGGGCCGCAGCAGCGTGCTGAAGAAACCGCCGAGCGTCCCGTGCTTGTCGACCGCCACGCGGACCCCATCCAGCATCCGACAGAGGTCATCCCCCGTCGTGAACCGATGCTTGAACGCCGCGAACGCGCGCCGGAGCGAGTCCGGCGACGAGTTTCGCACGAACGCGGCCGGGTGCGGACCCATGCGGTCGAGCGCGTTTCCGGCGCTTCTCAGGATCTGCTTGACCCTGCCGTAGGCCAGCGTCGAGGCGATCAGCCCGACGACCTCGCGGTCGTCGGGATCGTCGTAGAGATACAACAGCTCGAGGGGATCCGGGTGCACGAACTCGCGGCGGTTCAGCTTGCCGTAGAGCTTCTCCAGGATTTCTCTGTCGACGCTGGGTTCGGCGCGGAGCGCGGAGGACCCCCCGCCTCCACTGCTATCCTTCAAGATTGAACTCCCGTACATCGAACCAGTACCCGGTGCCCGTCGCATAGTCAATCTGCGCCTGGACGAGAGCGAGATGCCCCTCTTCTATCTCGAGGAAGCGCCGGAAGAGACCCTTCGCCGCATCGGGCAGCTCGTCGATCATGCGCTTGCAGAAGTCGCTGGTCTCCCGCTCGACCCCGTGCGCCTTCCTGAGCCACTGCATCTCCACGGTGCCGGGTTTGCCACCGACCTTCTCCCGCAGCTTGTCGACGCCCTGCTCGATAACCTCGCCTGAGGGGACCGCCGTCGTGAGCCCGTCCGCCGTCACCGTTCCGTCGCTGCTCCACTGGTCGAGTTTCGTCTCGAGGTAGTCGACGTGGCACTGCTCCTCGTCCGCCATCAACTGGAAGAACTTCTTCCCATCCGCGTGCTGCGCCTCACGCACTGCCCCGAAGTAGACGTCCCGGACCTGGATCTCGTACTCGATCGATGTCTTGATGGCTTCCTCTACGGTCACGACGCCTCCCGTATTGAGTGTCCCGGCGAATTCCTGAATAGGTGTAGCGCCGGGGGCGGCACGTGCACCGCCCCCGCGCTCCCGCTCAAGAACTGCGTGCGGTGCTGGGTTTTGCAGAGCCCTGGGCCTTCCCGGCCCTAGGCCTTCCAGAGCCCGTGCTTGTTGCAGTACTCACGGACCATCTCGATGTCGCCCTCGACGCAGAACGTCGCCACAGGCTCGCCGCCGGGCTCGAGGAACTCCCTGTAGGCCTTGCCGCCGGCGATGACCTCGATCCACTCGATGAAGTGGTCGGACTCCATCGGGTGCGCGACGCTGCCGACCGTCACCTTGACGCCGTGATCGGCGTCTTCCTTGACCGGCACGTGCTTCTCCTGCGCAGCGTCCGTGGTGTTCTCTTTGAGCTGGACCATATCCTCGCCGCAGCACACGAGCGTTCCGGCGCCACCGTGAAGCACCTCGACGATATTCCCGCACATCTCGCACTTGTAGATCTCGAGCTTCGCTGCCATGTTAGTTCTCCTTATGTTCGCGCGCATCGACGGCGCGCCGCGTCGTTCGGTGATCCCTCTAGAGCAGTTCCTTCGCCGCCTTGAGTGCCGCGTCGTAGTCCGGCTCATCCCCGACCTCGCCGAGCAGCTCCACGTACGTGATGTCGCCCTCACGGTCCACGACGAACACCGCGCGTGCCAGAAGCCTGAGTTCCTTCATCAGCACGCCCCATGCCTCGCCGAAGGCCGCCGACCTGTGGTCCGAGAACGTCTTCACCGTCTCGACGCCCGCTGCGCCGCACCAGCGCTTCTGCGCGAACGGCAGGTCCATGCTGATGGTCAGCACGACCACATCGTCACCGAGCTTCCCTACTTCCTGATTGAAACGCCTCGTCTCAACGTCACAGGTGCCGGTGTCCAGGGACGCCACCGCCGCCACTATGGCCACCTTGCCCTTGTACGTCGAGAGCTTCACCGGTTGCAGATCGTTGTCGACCACCTCGACATCGGGCGCGTCGTCCCCGACCTTGAGTTCGGGGCCGACGAGAGTCATGGGGTTGCCACCGAATGTAACCAGGCCTGTCCGCTCCATCATGTGTTCCCTCCCTAGATCAATGTTCACACCGGGCACTCAGACGGCCGCCGGCCCAATCGGGCGCAGCCGCCGCCGCACCATCCCTCCTACCAGTTCTCCCCCAGAATCTCGAAATGAGCCGTGGGATGCGCGCAGGCCGGGCACAACTCCGGCGCCTCGGGCCCCTCGTGGAGGTAGCCGCAGTTCCGGCAGCGCCACACTACGGGCTTGTCGCGCTTGAACACTCGCCGAGCCTCGATGTTGGCACGGAGATCGTTGTAGCGCTTCTCGTGCTGCTTCTCCGCGACCGCTATCGCTTCGAAGACGTCTGCGATCTCGGTCAGGCCCTCCTCGCGCGCCGTCTTGGCGAAGCCCGGGTACATCTCGGTCCACTCGAAGTGCTCACCGCCGGCGGCGGCCATCAGGTTCTCCGCAGTCGTCCCGATGATGCCCGCGGGGAATGCGGCCTGGATCTCCACCTCGCCACCCTCCAGGAACTTGAACAGGCGCTTGGCGTGCTCCTTCTCCTGGTTGGCCGTCTCCTCGAAGATACCCTGGATCTGGACGTAGCCGTCCTTCTTCGCCTGGCTCGCGAAGTACGTGTATCTGTTCCTCGCCTGCGACTCCCCGGCGAATGCCGTCAGGAGGTTCTTCTCCGTCTGCGTACCCTTGAGACCCATTACTTCTCCCCCTTCTCATTGTGGTTCTTCCCATTGCCAGCACACTCTCTGCAAACACCAGTGAAGCACAGCGTGTAGCCGTGCACCTCGTATCCCCTGCCGTCGACGAGCAGCTCGTCGAGCCGCTCGGTGTCCTCGAGATCGATGTCGTCTATCCTGCCGCAGACCTCGCACCTGATGTGATGATGGTCCTCGAGCATGCCGTCGTACCGCCGCTGCTCGCCCGCGGTCACGAGCGTCCGGATGAGACCCTGCTTCGCCAGCAGGTCCAGGTTCCGGTAGACGGTTCCCAGACTGACTTTCGGCAGTTCCGCACGCACCATCGCGTAGACCTCATCCGCCGTCGGATGCGCCCTCGTCCCGCCCAGGGCGGTCAGGATGGCCTTGCGGCTCTCTGTCATGCGGATGGCGGGGCCGTTGTTCATGACTAATCTCCAAGAGTGCGAATAAGAACTATTCTCATTCTGTGCCACAACCAGTTCGATGTCAAATCCCCACCTTGGTCGCTGAGATTCATGCACACACGCCCAGTCGCACGCTCCCGCCTCCCCTCTGGATCGAACCCGCTTGACCCGGAAGGTAATACGTGGTATTACCTCGCATGAGACCACCATTCCCCCGTGCGGAAGGACCTAACACCATGCCCAGATCCAAGACAGAGGTCGTGTCGTTCAAGGCGGACTCGACTCTCCTCGACGCGATGCGGGGTGTCGCGAACCGGTCGGAGTTCATACGCACGGCCATCCTCGCGGCGCTCGACAGCACGTGTCCGCTCTGCAGCGGCACCGGAACGCTCACGCCGAACCAGATGCGACACTGGAACGACCTGGCGACCGACCACTCCGTCGAGGAGTGCGAGGACTGCCGTGAGGTGCGGCTGGTGTGCTCAAACAGAGAAGAGAAATGAGAGCGTCCGCGGCCCATCCGCGCGTGGCGGCACCGGCTGTCGTCGCGGCATCGGCTGTCGCAGCGGCGGCCGTCCTGCTGCTTGCCCAAGGCGCGGGACCGGCGCGCGCCGAGTCCGTGGATTCCCCCGCAGGCGGCGGCCCTCCACCAGCGATCCTCTCTGCGTTCTGCAGCATCGCGCCGCAGGAGTTCTTCGTCGAGCGGGTCGGCGGCGATCTCGTCTCGGTGAAGGTGCTGGTGGGACCCGGTCAGTCGCCGCACACGTTCGAGCCGACACCGAGACAGATGGCGGACCTGGCCGAGTCCGACGTCTACTTCGCGATCGGGCTGCCGTTCGAAGACAGGCTACTCGGGCGCATCGAGGAACTCGGTTCGGGGATGCAGGTGGTTGATACGTCGGCAGGCATTCCCCGCCGGCAGGTGGAGGACGTCCACGGCCACGACGAGGAGGATGGCTCCGGCGACCACGCGAGCTCCGCGCACGACCGTGAGCGCGGAGGACTCCCCGACCCGCATACGTGGCTGAACCCACGTCTCGCCAAGATACAGGCACGGAACATCTGCGGCGCGCTCAAGGAGCTCGTACCCGAACACGCCGCAGCGTTCGAGACGAACCTCTCGCGGCTGCTCCACGATCTCGACGCGCTCGATGCCGAGCTGACGGACGCGCTCGGACCGCTCGCCGGAGAGAGCATCTACGTTTTCCATCCCGCTTTCGGGTACTTCACGGACGCCTACGGCCTCCGGCAGGTTCCCATCGAACTCGGGGGCATGGAGCCGAGCGCCCGCGAACTGGTCGGGCTGATGGACCACGCAACCTCCGAGGGCGTCCGCGTCATCTTCGTCCAGCCCCAGTTCTCCACGCGAAGCGCTCGTGCCATCGCGGAGGAGATCGGCGGAGTGGTGGTTCCCATCGACCCGCTGTCGGCGGACTACCTGGACAACATGAGGACGATCGCGCGCGAGGTGAAGAAAGCTCTGCGGGATTGACCGCGCGAGGTAGCGCAGGCTCCGCGGGATTGACCGCGCCCGAGGCAGCGCAAACTCTGCGGGAAGGGCAGGCCAGATGACAGAGAGACCGGCACTGGAACTCCGCGACCTGTCGTACTCGTACGACGGCACACCGGTGATCGAAGGCGCGAACCTGACGGTCGGCTGCGGTGAGTTCGTCACCATCGTCGGGCCCAACGGCGGCGGGAAGACCACGCTGCTCAAGCTTGTGCTCGGGCTCCTTCAGCCGGACAGCGGGACCGTGAGGGTCTTCGGATGTTCGCCCGAGGAATCGAACCCGCGCATGGGCTACGTCCCCCAGCACTCGGATACCGACCCGAGCTTCCCCGCGACAGTCCTAGATGTCGTGCTCATGGGGCGTCTGGGCAAGACACGTCTGTTCGGGACCTACACGCGGAAGGACATCGATATCGCCATGGCCGCGCTCACGGATGTGGAGCTGGCGGAGCTCTCGCGCAGGCCGTTCTCGAAGCTGTCCGGGGGACAGAGGCAGCGCACCCTCATCGCCCGCGCGCTGGCCTCGGAGCCGGACATCCTTCTCCTCGACGAGCCGACGGCGAACCTCGACATCGCGATGGAGCAGGAGCTCTACGAGATCCTGCTCCGACTGAAGAAGCGCCTCACTCTGCTTCTGGTCTCCCATGACCTGGCATTCGTCTCGGGCTTCACCGACACCGTCGCATGCGTCAATCGAACGGTCGCGGTGCACACGACGAGCGAGGTGACACCCGAACTCATCAACGCGCTCTACGGGCGTGACGTTCGCTTCGTGCGCCACGACCACCTGACGGGAGGAGCCAAGTGAACGAGTTCCTCGAAGCGGTCGCCAACCACGCGTTCATGAGAAACGCGCTCTTGACCGGGGTACTGGCGAGCGTCGCCTGCGGTGTGAGGGGCTCGTTCGTCGTGGTCAGGAGAATCAGCTACGTCGCGGGCGGGATCGCCCACTGCGTGCTGGGCGGCATCGGCGCCGCGCTCTACCTCCAGCGCGCGCACGGATGGGACGCGCTCGACCCGATATACGGCGCCCTGGTCGCGGCAGTCGCGGCGGCCGTGGTCATTGGGCTCGTCAGCCTGAAGGCGCGACAGAGAGTGGACACGGTCATCGGCGCCGTGTGGGCCATCGGCATGGCGACCGGGATCCTGTTCCTCTCGAAGACACCGGGCTACGGCGAAGACCTGATGAGCTATCTGTTCGGGAACATCCTGATGGTCACCGGCAGCGACCTGTGGCTGATGGTCGGTCTGGACGTCGTGGTCGTGGCTGCCGTGCTGCTGCTCTTCAAGCAGCTCCAGAGCATCTGCTTCGACGAGGAATTCTCGAGGGTCAGGGGGCTCAACGTCAGCTTCTACTTCGTGTTCCTGCTCATCCTGACGGCGCTGACCATCGTGCTGCTCGTGACGGTGGTGGGTATCGTGATGGTGATCGCGCTCCTGACGATCCCGGCCGCGGTCGCCGGGCACTTCACCAACAGGCTCGCTCACATGATGGCGGCGTCGGTCGTCGTCAGCATCGTCTTCACAACCGGCGGTCTGGCGGTGAGCTACGGCCCCAACCTCCCCGCCGGCGCGACCATCATCGTGCTCGCGGGCGCGACCTATCTGATTGTGGCGACGGCATCAGGAGTGCGCCGCAGGAGAAGGGGCACGGACCTCACCGCTCCTCACTCCAGTTCTGTTTCTAGAAACTGAACTCGACACTCAAACCGTAGGAGTCCCTGCCGAGCACCGGTGCGACTGTCACTCTATTCCCGTAGGGTGTGGTGAAGTACCAGTTGCCGACCATACCGAAGACGGCTCCGGCGAATACATCATCAGCCCAGTGACGGTTTGCGTAGACGCGGCTGTACCCCACATACATGGCAGCGAAGTAGAGTGGAGCGGCGTACTTCCAGCCGTAGCGCCGGTGGATGAAGGCGGAGCCGTAGAATGCGGCGGCAGTATGGCCGGAGGGGAATGAGTTGTACGTGCTCTCGTCGGGGCGCCCGACACCGGAGAGCTCCTTGATACCATGAACAGCTACGATGTTGATGCCGCCGCCCAGCAGGAACTCCTTCGATCCCTGCCAGTCCTTGAGAACGAGCGTCGTCACGAAGGCCCCGGCAGGAAGGATGATCTGTATCCAGTCCCCCGCTTCTGTCACCTTGTCCTGGTAGGCCTGAGCGTGCACCGGACCGGCGCCAAGCGAAGAGCACAACAGAACGCCTGTGACACCTGTGAGGAGCAACCGGGCTGTGCGACTCATTGCGGTCCTAACCTCCTCCCCACTTCACGGAGAGCCGGTAGAATGGTCCTTCCTCGAGATCGAAGTTCAGGACGACGTCGGTCCCGTCGACCAACCTGAGGAGCCGGTCGAACATGTAGCCGGCCTCGAAACGAAGGTAGAGCTGATCGTCGAAATGGTAACCGACCGCGCCGGTCAGGCTTGCGACCGACTGGATCATGCTGGGATTGGACAGATCCGGGAAGTGCTCCAGCTCGCGGTCGTAATCGAAACCTGTGACCCCGAATACGGCGCCGAAATCCATCCTGTACCGCCAGTCGTACATGACAGTGGCCAGTGTCGGGAGTTCCACGTCCACATGCACTCTGTCGCCGTCATACTCGGCGATAAACGAAGGTAGAAACTCCGGACTACCGAAAGCGCTTGTATACACGCCGCCAAGCCCGAGAAGCCAGCCCGATGGCAACTCCCGCAATCCCCAGATCCCTCCCTGGGGAACAAAACTCTCCTCGGAAAACGGCTTGAACTGCTGGAATCCCCACCCCGGCGCCAAGCGCGCCTGCCATCCCCAGGGGCTGTTGTACCGGGCGCGGTAGTTCCTCTCGATAACCGTGCTGGTTGTCTTGTCGAAACGGGGCAGCACTTCCTCTTTCGCATGCTCCCCGTAATCGAGTACGAACCAGCCATAGAGGAACCGTACCCACGCCTCGGAGCCCGTGTCTCCGACCGACCATCTGATAGCGGCCTCGAAATCCAGATCGTTGTTGTACACGTCGAGATCAGGCACCGCTTCAACAGGTTCCTTCAGAGGAGACGTCGGATAGTCGTTGTATGTGAGACTCATCCAGAACTTCGTATCAGCCGATGCCCGGGACGATGGCATACCCAATATGAAGCAGAGCATGACCAGCAGTATTGCTTTTCGCATATCAGAGATGATACCCGCTCCCCGTTCAGGTTGCTTCTCACCGGCCACTCTACTACACGGCCGCTGAAGAGAAAAACGGAAAGACATAATGCCGACAGGCCGCTCATGAAGGGCGCCGACAAGGCGGGAACCAAGGGCCGAATGGCGGCCGACGGGAGTCACCGACGCGGATAGACGCAGCACGGGAGGGGCTCTTCGCCCCTCCCGTTGCAGGCTTCACTCCAGCCCGCCCTCTCCGCAAGTGTGCCAGAGACACTGAGCATACTCACCGCTTCACTTTACGGGCTTCACGCTCGGGAAGATCCATTCCCCTTCAAGTATTTCCTTACGCGGCTGATACATCCGTACCGCATAATTCCATCCATCCATAATATGCAGATAATTCGAACTTTTGGGATCACCGCCAAAATGGATGGTAAAGGAACCATCCTCGTTAGGAGTCCCGGTAATATTATTCACACTGTTGGCGTTGTATTCATTTTCTTCGAAGTACCCATCTTTGTTGTAGAGGCGGATTGACCAAAAAGCGTCCACCGGCACGTCCTTAACGGTAATTTCGTAGGCTCCCACAGGAAGATTCGGCTCCACGTTAAGATAGAAGGCCTCCTTCTCAGGCAAGCCGCCAAAACCAAATGCCGTTCCGAGCAGATGGCGAACTTCAGTAACCTCTTCTTTTGACCCGAACATTCTCTTGGTGTCTGTAACAAATCTGCTTAAACCAATCACAGCCTCATAAACAGCCTCATAACTGGCCTGATCGTATTCCGGGTGAGTGTAAGGTATTGCTGAATTTGATTCTATTGTGGCTCCATCCTGAATAGCTTTCACCTGTGCGATATCAGCAGGGTCCGTCGGGTTTATAAGGGTGCGTAACGCTACAGATACATAAGGGGTGTCAAACTCGTTCATGGTCAGCTCATAGGTGCCTTTACCTTGATACACCTTGTTGATGTAGCCATCCTCGTTCATGATCATGATAGACAGATAGCGACCATCGGTTTCCGGAATGGTCAGGGTTGCACCCTTGCTGATATCGACAATAGCACTACTGTACAGCGCGTCTCGATTCATTCGTATGACGGTCTGTTTGTCTAAGGGTACGGGCTCTCGAAAATGCATGAATGTATTGATGCCACCAGTAAGCTTCATGTAACTATCGAACTGTGCGGCTGTTTCGGCTCGCACAAAATTGTCTACGTTCACGATAACAGGTTCGGCATCATCAGTCGCAAGGGCGCACGCTTGCAGGATCACGATGCAGGCTACTGCTGCGATAATCGCCGGCAGCGTGTGCTTGACGCATCTTGAGATCTTCGTCATTTCCTTCCCTTTCTGTTGAGAGATATCTCCCTACTCCACGAGCTCGAAATCACCCGGCTTCCAGGTCTTGTCGAACCAGGGTTCCAGCGGGCCATAGAGTCGTAGTATGACAAGATAGCTTCTGCCGGGGATCGTCTGAATCCAATTACCCTCGTGCCCTTCTGGCGCTTCAGGACCGAACCAGATCGTATAGGAGTCATCATCGTTTGGCTTGACGGACGGACTGTTGCTGTCGAGGCCGGCTGACTTCTGATCGGTCTCCAGCATGGAAGAACGCGTCGTCAAGAGCGCCCAGGACAGGGACGCGGATATCTATTACAACCGGTCCATCTATTCTTTTGTAGATATTGTTACCTTTGGCAGCACATATAATGGATCAAGACTCGCTGGCTCCGGCCAGTAAAGTCTGGCTTGTAGAGAAAACTTTCCATCGTATGCCGGCAACCAGTTGGAAGCATTATCTACTCCCGGGTTCTCCTTTTGAATATAGACATCCAGGGAGCCGTCTTCATTATATTTTAGACCCTCGGTGTTACTGCTTATTACATATCTATCTATATCGTTTTTGGCAAACACTTGCTCAGGTAATTTATACATCGACAATGACCAAAATGCTTTTACGGGTGGTAATTCATCTTCTTCGAAATGCAACATATAGTTGTGTTTGGAGCAGTCTAGCGCCTCATTATCACCATCCAAGGTAGCTTCCGGATAAA
>JAUWLR010000232.1 GCA_030613615.1 Candidatus Eiseniibacteriota bacterium | reverse complement strand
TCATGTGGCCGCCCTCCATGGACGCTTCCGCATCCGTCTGTGCAGCCCGCGTGACCGAGCCGTGGCTCCGGCCCGGCTACTCCTCCTCGCGGAGTTCGACCGCGATCTTCCGCATCGCATTCTCGACCAGCCGCGGCGCGGTCCCGTCGAAGAACGCCAGGGCCTTCCCGCGCGTCCCGAGGATGAGATCGCGCTTCTCGGCCTCGATGGCACGGACGATGGCCTCGGCGACGTCCGACGCCGGGGCGTACGGCCCCTCGGGTCGCCTGGCACCGCCGACCTTCGTCTCGTTCTCGAATATGGCGCTCTCGGTGTAGTCCGGGTAGACCAGCATCACCCTGACGTCCGACCCGGCGAGCTCCGCGCGCATGCTCTGACTCAGTGCGACAAGCGCCGCCTTGCTGGCGCTGTATGCCCCGAGGTAGGGCACGCCGTGAATCGCGGCCACGGACGATATGTTGACGATGAGACCGTGGCCCTGTCGCTTCATGAATGGGAGGATCTCGAGCATTGCCTGTACGGGACCTAAGAAGTTGACGTCCAGGAGCGCGCGGAAGTCCGCGATCTGCGTCTTCTCGACACTGCCGTAGACGCAGATGCCCGCGTTATTGATGAGCACGTCCACCGTGCCCAGCGATTCGACGCACGCACCGATGAGGTGGCGCACCGACGCTTCGTCCGCGATGTCGCACGCGACCGGGAGCGGCTTCCGGATGCCAGGTACTGCCGACGCCAGCTCTTCGGAGACCTGCTCGAGGCGCTCGGCGCTGCGCGAGGAAATGGCCAGGACGGCGCCCCGAGCCGCGAGCACTCGGGCGAGTTCGAGGCCTATCCCTGAGGACGCCCCGGTCACGAGCACCCGCTTCCCGTCGAGCTTCATGCGGAATCTCCCCCGGCCACCGGCCGCGCATCAAGGTGATCGTACAGCCGTTCGATCAGCTCCTCATGGATCATCGAGATCCTGCCCCGCCGAGGCTTCAGCGTGGGCGTCAGCATGCCGTTCTCGAGCGTGAACGCCTCCGACATAACTTCGAAACCCCGGACCTGTTCGTAGGACGGCGCCGTCTTGTTGACGCGGTCTATCTCACCGGAGATGAGTTCGCGAATCCCGTCCGTTCCGAGCAGCGCCGCGTAATCCTCGAAGGCGATGTCGTTGTCGCGCGCGTACTGCTCGATGACCTCGCTTTCGGGCACGACGAGCGCCACCAGGTACTTCCTGTTGTCGCCGCAGACCATCACCTGCGCGACGTACTTGCTTCTGGTGATCTTCTCCTCGATGGGCCGCGGCGAGATGTTCTTCCCGTAGGATGTAACGATGAGATCCTTGAGCCGTCCGGTGATGGAGAGGTAGCCGTCGGCGTCCAGCTTCCCCTGGTCGCCGCTGTGGAGCCACCCGTCACTGTCGAGCGCCTCGGCGGTCTCCTCGGGTCGCCCGAGGTAGCCCCGCATCACGCCGGGCCCGCGCACGAGTATCTCGTCCGACTCCCCAATCTTCACCTCAACCCCGTCGAGAGGCGTTCCGACGGTGCCGATCCGAATACCGTCGACCGGGCTGCACGCAATGACCGGTGAGGCCTCCGTCATGCCGTACCCCTCGAGCACGTTGAACCCGACGACGAAGAGTATCTTGGCAATCCGCTTGTCGAGCGAGGCGCCTCCCGAAACGATGATCCGCAGGCGTCCGCCGGCCGCGTCCCTGAACTTCTTCGCCACGAGCCTGTCGTACAGGGCGCACTTGAGCGCGAGCCATGGCGAGACGCGCTCCCCGCGGTAGCGCCGGTTCGCCCGCTCGTTGAGGCCACGGATGGCGTTTCTGACCAGCGCCTGTTTGCGCTTCGAGTGCCCTTCGATCTTCCAGCGCGCCGCGGCGTGCGCCTTTTCGAGCACCCTGGGAACGGCGAGGAGAACAGTCGGGTGCGCCGCTGCGACGTCCTTCCCCACGGTGGTCATCTGGTCCGCGTAGGTGATGGTCGCGCCTGCGAACAGGAATGTGTAGTAGCCGCAGGTTCGCTCGAACATATGCGACAGCGGAAGGTACGAGACCGTGGAGTCGTCGGAGCAGATGCCGTACCTGTCGGTCAGGGCCCTGGCATTGAACACGATGTTGGCGTGAGTGAGCACGACGCCCTTCGGAGCACCGGTCGTTCCAGACGTGTAGACGATGGTCGCGATGTCGTCCCCCGTGACGTTCGGGTACGCGATGGGGCGTCGCGACAGATCATCCTTGATGTCGGACCTGAGATCGGACGCGAACCCGCCTGTGCCCGATTCGATGGCCGCGTCGTCCAGCAACAGCGTCTGCGCGAGGTCCGGGGTCTCGTTCATCACTGTCGATATGGACGTGAGCAGCAGAGCGTCGCCCGCCACCAGCACGGTCATGCGCGAATCGTTGATGATGTACTGCAGGTAGGACGGAGGTAGCGTCGGGTAGAGGGGAACGACGCTGGCGCCGAGGCTCAGTGAAGCGAGGTCGGCGATGACCCACTGCGGCCGATTGTGCGAGAGAACCCCGACGGCGTCCCCCTGCTTGACGCCGAGCGACACGAGCCTGGCCGCAACTGCGTCCACCCAGCTC
>JAUWLR010000110.1 GCA_030613615.1 Candidatus Eiseniibacteriota bacterium | reverse complement strand
AGTCGCGGCAAGGACCTGGACGGCAGTCTGACTGCGGGGCCTGCATTGGCAAGTCAGCGACCGGACGATAAGCGGGAACGCGAGATGCTGGAGGCGTTCCGGAAGGCGATGGAATCGCGCAGCGCGAAGGATGTGGCGCTGCCGGCCATCCGCCTCGGAGACGTCTATCTCGGTTCCGACAGCTACTCGGACGCGCTCGGCTACTTCGTTCAGGCGGGCAAAGGGGAAGCTGGGGCGGGGCTCTCTGATACGGAAGCTGCCGGGCTCTATGTGCGGATCGCGAAGTGCCACCTGGGTCTTGGCGACTACAGAAGCGCAAGGAACCACTGCGCCAAGCTCGACGACCTCGAGCTGGATGATAGCGAGGTCTCGGTCTGGGCCGAGGCAAACGTCGTCCTCGCGAGGGTCGAGATTGAGAGCGGCCGGTACGACGAGGCCCTCCGAGCCGCGCAGAAGGCGTACGAAACACTGAGGACGTCTCCCGACAGTTCTCTGCTCGCCGAGGCCGGCAAGGCCCTCGGCATAGCCAACGCCGAGCTCGGCAACATCACCGCGGCTCGCGACTACTTCACCGACTATCTCGTCTCGCAGAAGCGCCTGGGTGACGAGGCCGGGCTGGCATCGGCCTACAACAACCTCGGCGTTCTCGCCAAGCGCATGGGCGACCTGAACGGCGCGCTCGACCACCTGGAGAACGCGCTCGAGATCGACCGCAGACTCGGGCGGTCCGCCGCGATAGCCGACAGGCTGACCAACCTCGGCATCATCCTATACAAGCTGTCACGCTGGGCCGAGTCCGAGGGGCGCCTGAACGAGGCGAAGGACATCTACTCGAGAATCGGCGCGACCAGAGGTATCGTCGCGGCCTCGACGGCGCTCGGCAACGTGTGCCGTGAGCGCCGCGAGTGGGGCAGGGCGCGCAGTCTCTTCGACGAGGCGCTTCGCGTCAGCCAGGAGCGTGGATACCTCAGGGCCGAGGCGCTGTCGCTCGAGTTCATCGGTCACCTCGAGATGGACCAGGACAGGAACGAGGACGCGCTCGAGACCCTGAACAGGGCGCTGGGATGCGCGTACAGGCTGTCGTCCAGCAGCGATGTCGTGGGCGAAGTGCTTCGTCGCCGCGCGGACGTGCTGTTCAGGCTCGGCAGACTGGAAGAAGCCGAACGCGACTGCGCCGAGGCCATCAAGCTCACCCGTGCGATCGGTGACAAGCTCGAGGAGGGCGCCTCCCTGCGCGTGCTGGCGAGCGTCTGCTACGCGAAGGGCGAGGCGACCGCCGCGGAGGTGCTGATCACGCGCGCGGAGGAGATGCTCCGGAGGATAGGCGAGTCGATGGAACTCGCCCGGACGGCCATGGCCGACGGCATAGGTCTCAGGGACTCGGCGGCGCCGGGACAGCTTGCCCTCGACAGGATAGAGGCACGCTTCTCAGCGGCCGAGGCTATCTTCACGCGTATGGGCGCCGGCGGCTGGGTCGCGCGCTGCCAGCTGGAGCGCGGTAAGGCGCTCCAGAGAGGCGGGCAGCCCGACCGTGCGAGGACCTGGCTCGAGCGGGCGAGGCTCAAGCTTGAGGTCGGACACGACACGCAGGGCCTGGCCGAGGTCGACGCGATACTCAGGGAGCTGGACGCGGGGCTCGCCGACGCGGCGGTGTCGCTGCAGGCGAGATACTCGACCATCGCCGAGGGCTATCGCTTCCTCGAGACCGCGGAACCGCGGGCCGAGGACCTCCACCAGTTCGCCGAGGAGATCGCCGACGCGCTGGTAGCGGACCGGCTGATCCTCTTCTCGCTCGATGAGGGCGCCGCGCCGGTCATCGCGACATCGGTCGACCGCTCTGGCAAGGGCGTGGCGGAAGCGACCCGGTTCGTCCGGGCCACGCTCGCCTCGCGAGGGCACACAAGGCCGCTGGTCGTCAGTGACGGACGCTCCTCCGACGGGCGCGCTCCGAGGGACGTCGGCGCCGTCGCGCTCATTCCGGCGCAGGTCGGCTTCCGACGCGACCGTTCATACATGCTCTACGCCGACCGCTTCGTCAGCGAGCGTTCGACGCCGTTCACCCAGAGCGATATCGAGTTCATCGGGGCCGCCGCCAGGATGCTCGGCGTGGCCCACTCGAGGCTGGGCGAGTCGAGCGTCTGGGAAGAGGACGGGCGTCTTGCCGAGAAGCTCGGCGCCTCGCCGAAGTCGGCGGGCTTCATTACCAGGAACTCCGAGATGCTCCGGATCCTCGCGAGCGTCGAGCGGCTAAAGGATAGCCGCGTGCCCATCGTCATCAGTGGCGAGTCCGGAGTCGGCAAGGACATCATCGCGCGCGCCATCCACCAGGGCGGGCGCAGCAAGACCGGTAAGTTCGTCGCGCTGAACGCGTGCGCGATCGCGCGGCACCTGCAGGAGAGCGAGCTTTTCGGTCACGTCAAAGGCTCGTTCACCGACGCCGACCGTGACCGCGAGGGCCTGGTGCAGGTCGCAGACCGGGGGACGCTCTTCTTGGACGAGATAGGGGAGATGAGTCCACAGCTTCAGGTGAAGCTGCTCCGGTTCCTGCAGAACGGTGAGTACCGCAGGGTCGGGGAGAACATCACCCGGATCAGCGACGCGCGGGTCATCTCCGCGACCAACAAGGATCTGGCCGAGGAGGTCAAGGAGGGTCGGTTCAGGCGTGACCTCTTCTACAGGCTCTGCGCCGTGGTCATTGAGATCCCGCCCTTGAGGGACAGGCCGGACGACATTCCGCTCCTCATGGAGCACTTCCTCAAGCTCTACTGCGAGCGCGAGGAGAAGTCGATCGCCGGGTTCAGCCGCGAGGTGCGCGAGCTCTTCATGAAGCACGACTGGCGCGGCAACAACGTCCGCGAGCTCGAGAACGACGTGCGCAGAGGAGTAGCGCTGGCGGCGGACGGTGAGGTCATCGGCATCGACAAGGTCCGCCCGGAGCTCAGGGACCAGTACCAGATGGGGCTCCGCTCGGACGAGGCGCTGCGGCGCTCCCTCAAGGAAGAGGTCGAGGCGCTGGAGAAGAGCCGCATACTCGAGGCACTGGGGCGGACCAGCTGGAACAAGCAGGCGGCGGCCGACCTCCTGGGTCTCTCGAGGCCCGGTCTCCACGCCAAGATGAGGAAGTACGGGATCGGGTAGGGCCGCGGTGGCAGCGGCGGGCGACCCCGCTGGTCGAGTCGGTCGCCACACCCGAGCGAACACGAGATCACCAGGCCCGGCGTCTGTGACGCCGGGCTTCTCACAGGCTTCCCGGTCACCGCTCAGACGCCGTCACGAACCTGACGGACCGTCCAGATCTTGACGCCTCTGCAACAGCTTCACACACCGCGAGTTACAGCAGTCCATCTTTCCAGCGTCTACTGGACCGTCCGAATCGTGTCCTGAAGCTGAATCACCAACTGGAATCGCGTGGGCAGCGCGCGCTGTAACTTCCGATGACACCGCTGGTTAAGACCGTATCGCATTTCTCTGATCGGGCGCCCACTTCTGGCAGAGCTGGCACACTTGATGCCCTAAAAGGGGGTGAGGCATTTGACAACGGAATACGGAAGGGGAGGCGGCCAGGGTGTTAAATAAGCAGGGGGGGCGAGTCCGGTCGCTCTTTGGTCTGCTTCTCCTTCCGTTGATAAGACGAGCGAGGAAGTCCTCACGGAGATGTTACAGGGGCTGAGAAAATGCCGAGAGCGGCGCAGACAAAGGTAATGATCGTGATCCTGCTCATCGGAATTGCATCGCCGTTTCTCGGCTGAGTTCACGACAGCTGCACACCGAGGAGCCGCCGCAGCTGTAAGCGATATAGACAGTGTGAAGGGTTACCCCCAGAAGAGCCGACAGCACCCAGAAGCAGTAAGCACCTACGACAAGGCTCTTCGCCATAGCTCCATCCCACGCAGTTGCCTTGGTCGGTAACTTGCTCTCACCTCACGCAGGGATGGAGTCAGCCCACTACGGCCGGCAGGCATCTCGGACGCTCTCCCGCACCAGACCTGCCGGCCGTTCCTCATCCTGGAAGCGCCACCACACGCTCTGTCCATCCCCGCGCCGGGCGCGTTCCCCAGCCGCCCGGCCCCGATTCCCCGGCGGAAGTGCCCGCATTGCCCAGACCAGCTTCCTTCGATCCGGGAGCGGAGTGCAGGCTCGTCGCGCGCCGCTTCAGTGAGACGTTGATGCGACCCCCGGGCCTGGCGTCACGCTCGGGGTCCGACGACCTGGGCGGAGCACCTCTCCGCGCTGACCGGGGAATCACGCCCGGGAACATCGTCATACTCCTGCCGTTCGCGCTGACGGGCGCGCTCCCGTTCGCGGACGCGCCGGCAGCGGCCCGGACGATGGCGCTCGGGAACGTGTTCGGCGCCACCCACTTCCTCCAGCAGGACAGATGGCTCGACGGGGACGAGCCCGTGAGTCCCGCGGGCGTCTGCCTCTCCGACGTCTCGTTCCTCCGTTTCGTGAGGGAATACTCGCGTCTGTTCCCGGCAGAGTCTGAGTTCTGGAGCCACTTTGACCGCTATCTCGAGGAGTGGTTCGCGAGCCTCGCGTGGGAGTCCGATGTGCTCCTGTCGGACGAAGGCGCAGAGGCCGTTGCGGAGGAGCAGCTCGCCGACACGCTTCAGAACATCGGACGGAAGATGTCGCCTCTCAAGGCGACCGCGGCGGCGGTCGCGCTGCTCGCCGGGCGTCCGGACACGCTGCCGCGCGCCGCGCGCATTGTCGAGTACTACCACGCCGGCTATCAGCTCGCGGATGACCTCGACGACATGGAGGAGGACCTCGCGGCGAGGCGGTGGTCGACGGCGGCGTGGCTCATCGCCGCACGAAGCGGCCTGGCCACGCCGGCGGACGTGTCGGGAGCGGGCGAGCTCCTGAGGCTGGGTGCCCGGTCCGGTGCGCTCGACGAACTCGTGGAGCTCGTGTGCTCGTGCTATCAGAAGGCAGCCGGAGAAGCGGCGGTCCTCGGCGCGACGATTCTCGAGGCGCATCTTCGGAGGTCCCTGGACCGCGCCCGCCGGGTGCTCGGGCGCATGACACGCCGACTGACGATCGTGGAGCGGGCCGACGGCACGGCCACCCCCGAACCACGCAGACCGCGCGCGGGCGCGGCCGGCGGGCTGCACGACTTCCGTGTCGGTGACGACGCGTTCGTGTACGAGACGCGCTCCGGGCTCTTCTTCGAGGCCGACCGGCTGGCGGTGGACGTCCTTGGGTGGCTGCGGAGCGGGGCGTCGGACTCAGGTTTGGACGTCCTGCGCATGAACCACGGCCCCGGGGACGTCTCGGAGGCGCTCAGTGAGGTCTCCGCGCTCGCGGGGGTCGGAAGCGACACCGGGCGGGGCGCGGGCGCGCGCGCCCGGTTCACGATGCCCGGCGGTGACCTGCACCGCGCGGCCGGCCCGTCGTTGAGCGGCCTCGCGGCGGTCGCACTCAACGTCTCCGGCGGCTGCAACCTCTCATGCGACTACTGCTATCTCGGGCGCGAGCCCCAGCCGTTCCTTCTGATGTCCGACGAGACCGCACAAAGGGCGGTGGACCTGCTGCTGGCGGAGTCGTTCGGGGAGCGCAGCGTGTCGGTCGTCTTCTTCGGGGGCGAGCCGCTGCTCAACCCCGGCCTCATCGGGCGCACCGCCGACTATGCCAGGATGCGAGCCGGAGACGAGGGGCGCGATGTCTCGTTTCACGTGACGACGAACGGCACCCTCCTCACGGGGGAAGTGGCAGAGATGCTCCATGCGGCCGAAGTCCGCGTCCTCGTGAGCATCGACGGGGCGGCGCCTGAGCACGACGCACACAGGTCGTTCCCGGACGGCGCGGGTTCGTACCAGGGAATAGTCGAGAACCTCGGACGGCTGCCCGAGGGGATGCGGCCCGGGGCCCGCGCGACCGTGACCGAGGACTCCGCCCCCTTGCCTGCGATCGTCGCTCATCTGAGGGGAATAGGGTTCGGTGTGGTCCACCTGGCGCCTGTGAGCGGGTCGCCGATTACGAGCGAATTCGCGGGCAGGCTCGTGCGGGAGTACGAGGAGCTCGCGCGCGCGGAGCTTGCCGCCATCAGGAGCGGGGAGGCGCCGTCAGCGGGCTGCTTCATCGAGCCCGTGCTCGCGCTCGAGCTCGGGCGGCAGCGGCTGGCGCCGTGCGGCGCCGGGGCCCGCTACGTTTCGGTCGACCACGACGGGCGGCTGTTCCTCTGCCACCGATTCGCCGGGGACTCGAGGCACTGCGTGGGCGACGTCGTGAGCGGGCTCGACCGCTTCGCGGTCGGGAGGCTGCTCGACGGCTTCGCCGCAAGGTCCGCGGGCTGCTCGGACTGCTGGGCGCTGGGCCTCTGCGGTGGCGCTTGTTTCCACGATGTCGAGAACGACCCCGGGAGGCCGGCGGGGCCCGGGTCGCGGCGGTGCCGCGTGACACGACGAATACTGGAGCTTTCGATGTGGCTCTACGCGTCTCTGCCCGCGGCGGGGAGGGCGAAGCTGACGGAGGTGGCGCGGCTTGCGGCCCGTCCGGAGATCGCCGCCGCGCGCGGGTCGGGTGAGAAGCAGGTGGGGAGCCCGGTTGGCGTCAACAGGGAGGAGGGGAGGTGATGGGGATGAAACACCTGAAGCTCGCGAACGGGTTCGGCCGTTCAGTTCCCGGCGCGAGAAGGGAAGCGAGTGACATCTGCCTGGTCGACTACTCGCACTGTCCGAACGCCGATGTGTGCTGGATCTTCGACTTCAACGGGGGTTGTCCGACCTCGGACAGCTGCGTCATAGACGTCCAGTAACGGCGCCGTGGCGCCACGGTTCTCTAACAAACAGGAGGAGTCACAATGAAGCACCTCAGGATGGCCAACGGGAGTTCACTGTCGTCCGTGACGGAGGGAGCGTTCCCCGCGTCGATGCTCTGCTACATCTACATCGACTGGGGCAGCTGCGGCACCGTCGATGAGTGCGCTTTCGACTTCGGAAGCTGCGTGAGACGGGACGTCTGTCTTGTTGATTACTAGTCGGATGAAACCGGCCGGGCTCCGCGTGGCGGTCGCGGCTGCGATCGCCACGGTGGCGCTGGGTGTGGCCGCGACGGCCACAGGGGTGATGGGCGTGGCTGCGATGGCCACAGGGGTGATGGGTGTGGCGGGGACGGCGGCTGGTTCACCCTGTGCCGCGCGGGCGGAAGCGGCCTCACCGGTTCTTCTGCTGCCGGCGGGGTCCGGCGCTGGCTTCACGATGCAGGTCCTGTGGGAGCGAACCGTGAGCTTGCCGGGTCAGGTGCTCTTGAGCGGGGCCGTTGCGGACCGCGACGGTGACGGTCGGGACGAAGTGCTCCTGCACGGTGGTCGACGCAATGACCCCGCGCTGATTGTGGTTCTCGACGGGACGGACGGGCGCGAGCTCTGGCGCGCCTCGTTCCCCGGGCGCTCGTGTGTTGTCACTGGAGACATCGACGGGGACGGGATCGCGGAGGTCGTCGTGGCGTGCGGCGCCGAGCTCTCAGTGCTGGACGGGGTGACGGGAGAGCGGGTTCTCGGGACCGCTCTCAGGGGGACGATCGGTGACCTCGTGTGCGCGCGCGTGGGTGGTCTGCCTGGCATCATCTACACCGCCGGGAAGAAGCGGGACGACGTGATGGTCGCCCTCGCAGGCGGTGATCTGCACGAGCTCTGGACACGCGACGCCGCCTCGGGCCGCGGCCCGTTCGCCCGGGGGTTCACTCATCCGTCCGCGTGGGACGTGGACGGAGACGGTAGGGACGAGGTGCTCGTCGCCGAGAACGGGAACCACCTGCTCTGCCTCTCGGGCGACGGGGAGCTTCTGTGGGACGTGGGGCTCGGGAAGTGCGAGCGGCTCGATCCAGGTGGAGTGGTGAGCTGCACGCCGGTGGTGGCGGACCTGCTTGGGGACGGTATCGCCGAGCTTGCCGTCGGGTGCTTCGCGGGAGCGGTCGTCGTGATGGACGCCCGGACCGGGGACGTGCTCGACCGGTTCCAGTTCGGGGTCGAGTCGCACAAGACGCATCTGACGAACGAGAAGATCCCCCGTTTCATAAGGGACGCCCTCAGCACGACCGGAGAACCCGTGAACTGTCTGACCGTTGTCGAACTGGACGGCGGCCCCGGCAGCGAGCTGGTTCTCGGCTGCAGCGACGGGTTCCTGTACGCGTGTGACCCGGGGTCGGGCGACGTCATGTGGCGGTTCGACACACTGAAGACCGTCTACGACCCGTGTGTGCTCGTCCGGGCGACGGACGTCCCGCAGACGGACGAGCGCTCCATCGATGACGAGCTGCGGGACTCGGGGGACGGTCTGACTGGCGAGGCCGACGCCCTCGCCACCT
>JAUWLR010000119.1 GCA_030613615.1 Candidatus Eiseniibacteriota bacterium | reverse complement strand
ACACTAGGGACGCCAGTTCAGAAAGGCCCGCATTGCGGGCCTTTCTCGTTGTACCCAGCTGGGTGCTTGGAACCCGTCGGGTTCGGCCGCCCCGCGCGCTGGACAGCGCGCCTTCACAGAAGAGGCGGCGAAGCCGCCATCCTCAGGCATAGCCGCCACAGCCCGGCCGTCAGCCGCCTCCAGAGGATCTTCCACCTCCGCATCCTTGCCAGGGAGGTTCTGGGTCTGACCTCGGAGCCCTCTCGGCTGTTGCTCCACCAGTGAATCGCGTCCCACTACGAGGCGGACACAGCACCGTAGTTGACTGTCGGATGAGGACACCGTACACTAATGGACGCCGACATGCTCTACAGCGTTGGCACGGAGCCTACGCGGCTCGTCAGTGTGCCGATTGGGGGAGGCATGAGGCTGCACTACCACAACCTCCACTCTCTTCTGGTCAATCGGCATTGGCACATCGTCAAGCGACACATCACCATCAGGAAGCTCGCCAATGCCCTCAGTTGCCTCGTGCACTACTGGATGCGGCGTGAGATCGTTGCCTCTCGCCCCTTGTACGTGAAGGTCGAGACCACCGATTGCTGCAATCTCCGATGCGAACATTGCCATGACGGTACGGTGACGCGCAGGAATGACTTCCTGGATTTCTCCATGTACACGAGCGTCGTTGATCAGTACTCCCGCTACTTGCTGGAGGTATCGCTGTTTGACCAGGGTGAGCCGCTGCTGGACCCTCTGATCGTGGACTACGTAAGATACGCGAGCAGTTGCAACATCGGGACAGTCATCTCCACCAACCTGTCGATGACTCTGTCGGATGAACAGCTGAGTCAGCTGGTCACGTCGGGATTGGACTACATCCAGGTTGCCATTGATGGTGTGACCCAGGCGACGTATGAGCAGTACCGAGTTGGGGGAGACTTGGACCTGGTGCTGTTCAATCTGCGGCGACTGATAGCGACGAGGCGGCGATTGGGCTCACGAACGCCGCTCATCGAGTGGCAGATGCTGGATTTCGCATTCAACAGAGCGGAGCAGGAGAGGGCAAGCGAGTTGGCTGCCGAGTTGGGAGCTGACCGGTTCATGATAAAGCCCGACAGTCATTCGGCTCTTCTCTCGCCTGCTGGCTACTCGCGCCAGGTGAAGTGTATTCTCCTGTGGGTGTCCTTCGCTGTCGAGAGCGATGGGGCAGTCAGTGCGTGTCTTGTTAAGGACGGTGATTCCCTGTATGTCGGCGATCTGAGGGAGACGTCGATCCAGGACATCTGGAATTCCCCAGCGTTTGCGAAACTTCGGAGGTGCAGCGGACGGGCGTGCAGCGAGCACCCCTGTCGGGAATGCAACTGGTTCGCCGGTCGCGCCAAGACCTCGCCGGAAAACCGGGCGACCACAGCGCGTTAACGACGGTCCGCTGCGGTAACGCCCATCCCATTACGGGGCGGGCAAGTTCTTCGCCTCACTCGTTGCGATTCTCGGCATTGGCATGTTCGCCCTTCCCACAGGCACTCTCGAGGCTGGGTTCGTCGATGAGATCCGCAGGGGGCGAATGTTCCAGAGGCCCAAGCTCTGCCCCAACCGCGGCATGGAGCTGGAGTGAACAGCTCGCTGGCTGCACGACTTGTGGGTGAGGCCCGGGCCCCACGCGTCTGCCGGCCGCAGGCGGGCGCAAAAGGACAGGTCTCTTCTGCCGTGTCCCGCGCGTAAGTTCCCTTGTCACAGGCCACTCCGCGAGGTGTTCGAGCCCCCCCTCAGAGACGCCAGTTCCCCTAGTCATTGCCAGGCCCACGCCCCGCCACTTGCCGCAGCCACTGGATCAGGCGGTTCCAACTCTCACACATTAGGGACGCCATCCTACAACTCATCTCACATCAATAAGATGCGCTTGCATTCTCGCCGTGTACTCGGAACCGCTACCCGCGCCGCTGGTGACGCGCAAAACGATCGAACTCGGCGGTACGGCAGCATTCGAGCACGAAATCGGTTTGGACGAGTTGCGCGAGGGAAGCGAACAACTATGTCTTACCGGGAGATCACTTGCCCCAGTGGCTCCGGGAATTGATCGAAGATTTCACCGTTCGGTGCGCTGCTGGCTACCGATGGACGGATTCCCCGCGGATCCCAACGAATGTGCCAGTCGCCGCCTCGAAGATTCGAATCTCGGCGATCACACCGGGCCGATGATCGTCGTACACAGAGACGTCGACGTAACGCGGTCCGTCGGTGGGGCGGTACAGCAACCACGCACCCGGGGGAATGTCGCGCGCGAGCACCTCACAGTCGCCGGGGCGTGGTTGTTGTCCGGGAGGTGCCCCCGGAAACCAGATCCGGCAGGATCCTGGCGGTGGCAGGTGGCCGGGCGGGATCTTTAGTGATGCGTGCTTTGCCGAGCCGGCATCCGTGTGTTCGGCGCCTGTGCGTGAAGGTCGATACTCCAACGTCGCGCACGTGCACCCGCTCAGTAGCAATACACACAAGACTCCGGCGAAGGCAGCAAAAGAACGTCTCATAATTTCCTCCTTGGTCGAGGCTTGCCTTGCTCGCGGTGCTGCATACCGTGTGCCAGGCTCGGCATTTCCCCCCTTCGACCTGGACGTGACGACCTAACAACACGCCCTGGGAACTCCCGCTACTGTTTGGAACGGCTTTTGCAATGGTTTTGGTGCGTTCGCCCTGACCACAAGACGTCAGCAAGTCGAAGTTGTCATTGCATATAGTCGAAGCCGGAGCAAGCGCGGCCAACCACAGGTGAGGTGGGTACCATGCCAGTAGAAACGGAAATCCCGACACGTCAGCAGACGATACGTGAGTACACGAGTCTTAACGCTGAGGCGAAACGGCTTCTGGATTTCAAGAAGAAGAACGTCAAGAAGCGCAACCAGACGCCGTGCCCCGAGTGTGCCACCCTCATTCAAATCAGTGCGAACAGGTGTCCCCATTGCGCCTCGGACATCGGTGACCACACAACGCGAATCCGGGAAGAGCTGGGGAAACTAAAGGACATCACGGCGGAACTCCATGAACTCCACAACAGCTACATGGAGTGTTACGAGGAAGAATCAGCTGTACGCCCATTTTGGGAAAGGGCCAGAGGTTTCTTCTCGGATCCTCGAATGCGGGAAGACCTGAAAACTATTCTCCCTTCTTTTCTCCTGTTCTTTGTTCTAGTCGCTGCTCTTAGAGTCATGGGCAACGGACCGCTATTCTGGGGCATCACCCTCCCCGGTGGCTTCATTGCGTATTCTCTGCTCAAGAAATCGAATCTCAGGAGACATGTCACGATCGACCTCTACCGGGCGGTATTGGTCGTCGGTCTCATCCTCATCATGAGTGGAGCTGCTACTCTTTCCCTGCCGGTCTGGTCTGATGCTGATGCGTCTTTCAACAGCGTGGAAGTCCAGCGACCCGTGGCGAACATCAGAGAATCAGCCACTACGGATTCCCGAGTCCTGACCACCGCCAGTCAGGGAGACAAACTCGAAGTGATCGACCGACAAGGCGCGTGGTACAACGTAAAGACCGAAGACGGTCAGACGGGCTGGGTGTACTCATCGCTCGTTAAGGCCTGATGGCGTCCCTCCGTCACGGCTCACTCTCAAGTCTGACGCCATCCCCCATCCAGCGAAGCGAAGCACCCGAGCGCCCCGCCGATGTGAGAATGGTCGCCAAAGCGATGTGAAGGAACGGGGCCCGCTCTTGTGAGCGGGCCCTTCCCTTGACTGGCGAGCCAGATCTGCCTGTCGCCGGCGCATAGGATTACGACCTCCCCGAGCCAGTCGAGGAGATGGTTCCAGCTCCCACACAGCAGGGACGCCACAACTTCATCACCGGCCGCGCCGGAGGCCGTGGAACCGGTGCCTCTACATGCGCCATCCTGAGTCTGGAGGTGGCACGACTACTGGGGGCAAGTCACGTGGAAACCGGTCTGAGGCACCGTCGAAGAAACCTCTTCTCCCAGAACAGCGGGACCCCCGTGGAGACCACGGGGGCCCCGAGATCCGGCGTGACACCGTCTATTCCATATCACCTGTACATGGCCTTGATAACGCCCCAGGAGACAGGCCGCTCGGGAACAGAGGTCGGCTGATCGCTTCCCAGCGCCACGCGATGGATGTACCATCCGCGAGCGATCTCCATGTCCCAGTCTTGGCCGAAGAAGAACCCGATCAAGAGCTCCTCGCCCATATGATCGGTGAGGTCGAAGCAGTCCACGATCCAGTCGCTGAAAACTTGCGGGGGGTCCGCTGCGAAGACGGGCTGATCCGGGACGCAATAGTTGCTACTGGCGCTCACGGTGTCGTAACCACGCGCTGGGAACACAATCTCCCAAGTCAGGCCAGCGCCGCCAGCGATCGCCACCTGGACATTGCCACCATCGCCGTCCGTTTCGGCCTCGTACCAGTGGGAGAGCTCGAGACACGCGCACTCGGGCGTGATGGTGACCGGACCGATCACCGCTATGTTATCCTCTCCCCACCCGGTATTACCGTCCAAGTCCGTACCAAGAACGTTGTTCCCCGGTACGTAGGGGGATGGTCCCCACTCCCAGCCGGCACTATAGTACTCGAAGCACTCGATGGTCCAGAATCCGTTGTCTGACTCCTCGAAGTCGTACGTGACGCACTCGTGCTGCAGGGGACAACAGGGCGTCTCCAGCTCGGTGCACGTGACGGAGAGTACGTAGGAACACTCATTGAAGTTGTACCCCTCGACCACGATGTAGTACGTTCCCTGCAGCTCGGTCGCGCCTATCAAGTCGTCACCGGCTGTGATGCAGTCGTCCTCGTCGCAGCTGCCGAGAAGGTAGATGTCGAGGTCGCAGGTCATGTCGGAGAGGGCAGCGTTCATCATCCAGGATCCCGGGCCAGGGAGCACGAGCTCATAGACGACCTCTCCTCCGTCCTGGAACCACCCGTTGCACGAGTAGAGGTAGACGTTCCGGGGAGCGCCAACATTGGTTCCCGCGACCACGTCGCCGCAACCGATCGAGATCGCGTCCGTGCAGTCGAGGTTCTGCCGACCGCGGTCGGGGAGCGGTCCAGCGTACTCCTTCATCTGGGGCGTGCCCGCTGATGCTGAAGCTACCACCATCGCCAAGAACATGAGCGCGAGAGCGAATCGCATGGTCGTCCCCCTCTCTGACGGTGCCTGGCGTCCTACGACGCCCGTCGTCTCCACTACCGACGCGTTCTCTGATCGAACAGGCTGCGCGTGAGTTCGAGCGCACCCTCGTGATTGAATCGCTCCGGTTGGTCTTACCTGTGCATTGCCTTGATTCTGCCCCAGCTTGTCGTCTCTATCATCTCCGCTATCCCGGTAGACGGGGGGCAGCCTACTGGGCACGCTCCGATCAGGCCACACCTAGGGTTGTTCTCTGCGGCACACGGCGAGTCTGCGTGCAGCGTGAGGTCGTTGCGCTCGGGATCGCAGAACAAGGGGTTCTCGCTGATGTTCCCGCTGACCCCGTACTGGCCAGCGATGTACCCGACCCAGTCCCCGCCTGCATTGCCGTATACGTCGCAGCAGGTCAGAGCTGCGCCGCTGGTGTCGTCGCACAGGACAGCAGGCCCTATCTCGCTGAAC
This sequence comes from Candidatus Eiseniibacteriota bacterium, assembly GCA_030613615.1. Classification (GTDB taxonomy): domain Bacteria; phylum Joyebacterota; class Joyebacteria; order Joyebacterales; family Joyebacteraceae; genus JALGZG01. The sequence continues at coordinate 1,556 of JAUWLR010000119.1, read as the reverse complement.
GCTATGATGCAGTTGGTGAGCAAGACGAAAGAGGACACATTGCACGTGACGCCGCCACCGTAGACCGCGCTGTTTCCTGAGAACGTCACGTTCGTAAGCTCCGGGTGGCAGTCCTCGTAACAGCACAGCGCGCCGCGCGACCAAACCCCGGTGGCGGTGTTGTTCGAGAACTCGACGTCCGTGAGGACAGGAGAAGCGGAGGTACCGCAATACAGCCCACCGCCACCGGCACAGCTACTTCCCTCAACGCTATTCTCGCTGAACACCACGTCTGTCAGCGTGGAGGTCGAACTGCTGTGCGTCCACATCCCACCGCCGCCCCCTGCTCTGTTGGCACTGAAAACCACGCCGTTCAGTGTCGTGGAGGACCAGTACTCGCACATCCCCCCTCCGGCCGATGCTTCGTTGTCGGAAAAGACCACATCCGTGAGCGATGCGACGGAGACGCGGCAGTACATGCCTCCGCCTGAACCACTTGCGGTGTTGCCCGAGAACGTCACGTTCGTGAGTGTCGGGGAGGAATACATGGCGTACAGGCCGCCCCCGCTCCAGCCCGAGGCGCTGTTGCCTGTGAAGACGATGTTCGTGAGCGTCGGATTGGAGTCGTAGCAGGCCATGCCCGCGCCGTGGGCGCCGTAGCCCCCGGTGATCGTGAACCCCTTCAGGAGTGTGAAGTCGTCAACGGGATCACAGAGGAGGACTCTTCCCTGCTGTTGCGCATCGATGGTCACGCAGTCAGCTGCTCCCGTCTCACTCACGAGGGAAATGCCAGGTTTCATGAGAATGTCGTGCTCGTAGTACGTGCCGCAAGCAACGAGCACGGTGTCGCCGACCGAGGCAGCGTCGATACCAGCTTGGATCGTGTGCTGATCGTCAGGGACATGGATGGTCACAGCGGCCGCGGGAAGGCTGATGGCGACCAGCGCCGAAATGGCCAACAGCGTGAACCGGGACGCTTCCACGAGGCACCTCCAATGCGGTGGGACGTGTGATGGTGCTGTGATGGGAGTGCGTTCGAGTGTATCCGACTTCCCGCGATGTGTCAAGAATTAAGCATGTCGGTGGGGAACAACTGTGTCGGCACGACAAGCTTTCTTGCTGAGCAGTGAGACGACGCGTGCTGGTGTCTCAAGGTTGGACTTGGTGCGAGCCACTCGAGGAAGTGGTTCCAACTCCCACACATCAGGGACGCCACAGAAGCGCGGGGCCGCAGAGGCGGCCTCGCGTGTTGTGCCCTCGATGGATGCTGTCGGTGCTTCGGGCTCGACCGCCCGACCGCGTCCGAGCCGGTCCCATTGATGGATCCCTGCCGCCGCTGAGCCCAACGTCAGGAAGACCTGATCTTCCTCTTGCAATACGCCGGAAGCTGTGCTATTCTCCCGCTTGGCGTAGATGCGAGACGCCAACCGCTGAACGCAGATACCCACCGCCAGGAGCGACATCCGAGCCGAACTGCTACGGGCTGATCACCTACAAGAGAACGCCAGTGCCACGCCGCGAGGAGCCTCGCGGACGCCTTTGCTGACACTGGCGGGCCCGGGGCTGTCATGCCCCAA